>JBCCUP010000015.1 GCA_039196715.1 Pseudomonadota bacterium | reverse complement strand
TGCACCGGTGGCGTGTGCTGGCCAGGATCGTGGCCCTGCCGGTGATCCAGCCGGTGGCCGATCGACTGTACAACCGGTTTGCCGCGTGGCGCTTCAAGCGCCTGGCTCACTGTCAGATTGCGTCGGCTTCGCGCGCTCAAGCGCAACCGTGATGTCGCAGCCTGCGCTGAATGTTCTCGGTGAGGCACTGCAGCCCTGTTGCACGGACCCAATGACAGGCTTTCTGCGGGACGGGTACTGCAACACACACCACGCGGACCTCGGCACCCACCTGGTGTGCTCCGTGGTCACCGAGGCGTTTCTCACGTTCACCGCGTCCCGCGGCAACGACCTCCGCACGCCGCGCCCGGAGTTTCAGTTCCCCGGGTTGAAAGCGGGAGACGGCTGGTGCCTGTGCGCCATGCGGTGGCTCGAAGCCTTTGAGGCAGGAGTGGCACCGCCGGTGCGCCTGGCATCCACGCACGAAAAGGTGCTCGAGTGGATTCCACTGGACACGTTGAAACACGCTGGCGCGCCGTGAGCGGCCCGTCAACGGATACCCGAGAGACACGCGATGAACGCGGCATGGAAATGGGGTGGGGTAGCCAAGACCCTGTTCATCCTGATGGTCGGTGCGACCGCTGCCGGCCCGGCTATGAGCAACGTTGAAACCCCGACGTACGCGATTGTCGAGACAAGCGGCGACATCGAGATCAGACGGTACGATCCCATGGTCATCGCCGAGGTGGAGGTCACGGGCCCACGTGACGTCGCCAGCGGCACGGGATTCCGCTTGTTGGCGGACTATATCTTCGGCAACAACGAAATCACACCTGGCGTTGCGGTGGTTGAGCAGCAGGGCAGTGTGAAAATCGCCATGACGGCGCCGGTGCAACAACAGGCAGCCGGTGATACGTGGCGCATCAGCTTCGTGATGCCGTCGGAATACCGCCTTGACACCCTGCCTCGGCCCGTGAACAACCGCGTCACCCTCAAGGCGGTACCGGCGCAAACGGTCGTCGCCATTACCTTCTCAGGCAGAAACACGGACAGCAATGTGCACTCACACGAGTCCGAGCTGAGGCGCTTTGTGGAACGTCGCGGGCTCGCCGTGACAGGCAGCCCGAAGTACGCGTTCTACAATCCGCCTTGGACACTGCCGATGCTGCGCCGGAACGAGATCATGCTTGCGCTCGTGCCGTGAGGCTCGTTTGGCGATCGGGCCACCGTCCGAGTGCTCCGGTGCGTTGACAGTACGCCACTCCCCTTCTCGGCCCCGGTCGAGCGCACGTGGCCTGTCAGCGCCATCCAGCGCATCGCGGCGGGTGCCGTGCCGTGTGGACGGCGTGACAACGGCAACTCAGGGATACCGTGTGCCGCGCCGCAGCGTGAGCACAGGTTCAAAGGCGGCTCGGGCAGGCTGAGGGAGGGCGCGCCTAGCCGCGACGTGCGCGGCGTCGCCGTCGTCCGCGTCCCTCGGCACCGGCTGCCTCGACCACCTTGTTCTCCGGCAGCGTGACCGCTTCCTGCAGACGCGGAAACGCGTCCACCTTGTTGGGGAAGGCCATCGCGTTGACAAAGTGTTCCTGAAATCGCGGTTCCACCGCGGTTTCGATCTTCTCGACGTTGCGCACCATCTCTTCGACGCGCTCGCGCGACTTGCGGTCGAGTAACGCGATGCGCGCGCCGGAACCTGCTGCGTTGCCGGTCGAGCGCACCTCGTTCAACCCGCAATCCGGTATCAACCCGAGCACCATCGCGTATGTCACGTCGATGTGGGACCCGAAAGCACCGGCGAGTCGGATGCGATCGACCGCGTCGATGTCCATGTGTTCCATCAACAGCTTGACGCCGGCATACAACGCCGCCTTGGCGAGTTGAATCTGGCGGACATCGTTCTGGGTGATCACGATGCGTACCTCGCCGTCGTAGAGGAGGTAGCTGTGCGTGCGGCCGTCCTCGAACACGCGCGGGTTGGTGGCGCTGAGGGCCCCGTCAATGACACCGTCCTGGTTGATGATGCCGCTGAGGTACATCTCGGCAACCACTTCGATGATGCCTGAGCCGCAGATACCGGTGACACCGGTGTCGTTGAGGGCGGATTCGAAGCCGTCCTCGTTGGACCAGTGCTCGACGCCGATGATGGAGAAGCGGGGTTCGAGGGTTGTCTTGTCGATGCGCACGCGCTCGATTGCCCCCGGTGCGGCGCGCTGCCCGCCACTGATCTGTGCCCCTTCGAAGGCCGGTCCGGTCGGGCTGGAACACGCCAGCAGCTTCTGCCGGTTACCCAACACGATTTCGGCGTTGGTGCCGACATCGACAAGCAGGCTCACCTCGTCAAAGGTGTCGGGTTGCTCGGACAGCATCACCCCTGCGGTGTCCGCGCCGACGTGGCCGGCCACGCACGGCAACACGTACACGCGGGCATTGTGGTGCACCCGCAAATCGAGATCGCGCGCGAAACAGTTCAGGGCCTCGTCGATCGCGAGTGCGAAGGGGGCGCCCCCGAGTTCAACCGGGTTGATGCCGAGCAACAAGTGGTGCATCACCGGGTTGGCAACGAAGGTCAACGACAGGATGGTCTCCGGCGTTGCGTCGGTTCCCTCGCAGATTGCCTCGATCAGGCTGTTCAGCGAGTCGCGCACAGCCTCGGTCATGTCGAGGTCGCCGCCTTCGTGCATCATGACGTAGGACACGCGGCTCATGAGGTCTTCGCCGAAGCGGATCTGCGGGTTCATGATGCCAGCGGAATTGACCACCTCGCCACTGGCGAGGTCACACAGGTGGGCGGCGATGGTGGTGCTGCCGACGTCCACCGCCAAGCCGTAGGCCTTGTCACGAAAACCCGGCCAGATCGCCATGATCTTCTCGTCGCGGTAGACCGCAACCGTGACCTTCCAGTTGCCCTCGCGCAGAACCGGTTGAATGTGCTGCAACAGGCTGGCGTCAGTGGTCAGACCCTCGAGTCGCCATTCGAACTCCAGCGCGGATTTGAGTCGACGCAGGTCGCCGCTCGGGTCGTGCATGTCCGGCTCTTGCACCTCGACATAGTAGAGCCGGACGATCGGGTCGAGCTCGATGTCGATGTAGGCGGCGTCCTTGCGCACCACCTGCTTGTGCACCTGGCTGTCAGCCGGCACATCGATGACCACATCGTCGAGCAGGGTGGCCTGGCAGCTCAGGCGTCGCCCGTCGAGTTTGGTTTTCTTGACACGTTCGAACCGGGATTCGGTTTTCGTGAAGGCCGACAGGCTGGCTGGCGTTGATTCGATGCGGTGTTTGGGGAAACTGCCCTCCATGCACAGCACCTGACACCGGCCGCAGAGGCCGCGGCCGCCACACACGGA
The DNA here is from genome assembly GCA_039196715.1 of Pseudomonadota bacterium. Classification (NCBI taxonomy): domain Bacteria; kingdom Pseudomonadati; phylum Pseudomonadota; species Pseudomonadota bacterium. The sequence continues at coordinate 69,351 of JBCCUP010000015.1, read as the reverse complement.
ATCGATGTCGACACCCAGGGCGCGGGCGGCATTCAGCAATGGCGTGCCCTTCGGAAAGCGCCCCCGTCGTCCCGACGGCGTGAACACGATCAGCGCATCTTCACTCGCAATTTCGGTAGGGGCAACGTGAGCGAGGCCCGGTGTGCGGTGATCTTGACTGCTCATAGCATGCTCCGATCGTCACGGTGTCAGAGGGGGGACGGGTGTCGGTCCGGGGTGGCGCTGGCGTGCGCCACCGGTGTCGCGGCCGGCCGATTACCCGCGGCGGCGGCGGCTGGTACGCCGACCGCGTGCGCCCTCGCTGCCCGCTGCAGGCGGCTCGCGGTACTGCTGGATCCATGCCATGCAGTCCGCGTCGTTGGCCATCAACACGTTGGCTGCGCGAATGGCTTGCGCCTCGGGTTCGTGCAGCGGGTTCATGATGGCCGAGGTCATCCCGTGCGACGCCGCCATGGCGAGAAAATGCGCGTTGATGCCGTGGCGGTTGGGCAAGCCGAAGCTGATGTTTGAAGCGCCACAGGTTGTGTTGCAACGCAGTTCCTTGCGGATTTTGTGCAGAATGTCGAACACTTGGCGGCCGGCCTGGCCCAGGGCACCGATCGGCATGACCAAAGGGTCGACGACAATGTCGTGCGGTTTGATGCCGTGGTCTGCCGCGTGTTCAACGATCTTCTTGGCGACAGCGTAGCGGACCTCCGGGTCCTCCGAGATGCCTGTCTCGTCGTTTGATATGGCAACCACGGCACAATCGTACTTCTTCACCAGCGGCAGCACGGCTTCAAGGCGATCGGTCTCACCGGTCACTGAGTTGAGCAGGGGGCGGCCCTTACACACGGCGAGGCCGGCTTCGAGTGCTTCGTGGATCGAGGAGTCAATGGAGATCGGCGTGTTCGGGCACAGGTTCTGAACAAGTTCGATCGACTTGGCGAGCAGGCCGGGTTCGTCCGCCAAGGGGATGCCGGCGTTGACGTCGAGCATGTGCGCGCCGGCTTGCACCTGGGCAACCGCGTCGGCCTCGACGCGCGAGAAGTCACCGTTTTTCATTTCCTCGGCGAGGATCTTTCGGCCAGTCGGGTTGATGCGTTCGCCGATGATCGTGAAAGGACGGTCGAAACCCATGACCCATTCCTTTCCGCTCGCTGATGTGAGAACTGTTTCACTCATGTTGGGGTGCTCTGTGTCGCGTACAGCCTAACAACTGTACAGGTGTCTCGGGGGTGACGGCGGCTCAAAGCCGCGTTGAATCCGCCTCAAGCCGAGGGCAGATCGACCTCGAATCCGTCACGTTTCGCGTTCATCCGGATCGCGCCGTCGGCGACGGCGTAGCTCCAGTCCGCGGTTTTCTTGAAGCTGCCCAGCGGGTACATGTGCACATGGCTGATGCCGCAATCGGGGTCGGTCGCCTGGTACTGGGCGAGCGCTGTGACCAGTTTGTCCGGTGCACTGACGGTCATGAGCTTGGCGACGTTCATCGCCTGTCGGGTGAGAAAGCGCATGGACGGCCCGACGCCGCAGGCCTTGGCGTGCGCCAGCAAGGTCTTGATGGTCGCGAGGCCCGGCACACCAATGTGGATCGGCAGTCGGTTGCCCTCGGCCTGGATCGCTTTGTCCCAGGCGATCACGGGTTCGGCTTCGAACACGAACTGAGTCGCGATATACAGCTCTGCGTCGGTGCGCTCGGACAACGCATTCTTCCATTGCAACGCTTCGGTGAGCAGGGCATCGCTGATATCCGGGCTGCCCTCGGGATGACCCGCCACACCAACCTTCGCGATGCCATGCTTGTCAAAAATACCGGTCTCGAGAATGGCCATCGAGCTGTCGTAGGGGCCGACAGGGTTGTCCACGCCACCGGCCAGGGCGACGACGTGGTTGACGCCGGCTTCGCCAGCGCACCGTGCGACAAAGTCGTTGAATTCATCGCGGCTGGCGATCGATCGCGCGGCAAAGTGCGGAGCGGGTTCGAAGCCTTCGGCGCGCAAGCGTGCAGCGGTTTTCACCGTGTCGCGGTAGTCGGAACCGGGCAGGAAGGTCACGGCCACGGTCGTGCCCTCGCGCAGGATGCCCTGGTAGCTTTCGAGCTTGGCGGCCTGCCCAGGTGTCGTCTCGAGCGTAAAGTCCCGCATGAAAGCCTGGACTGTGCTCTCAATGTCGCTGGTGTTGATATCGGAGTTCATCTATTTGTCTGCCTGTAGGGCGTTGTGGCGGGACCGGTCAGTTGTCGGCGGTTTGCGCGTGGCCGTGTTGGCGCTCCAGTTGTTTCAGATCGTCATCACTGTACCGAGCCTCCAGTGCAGCGGCCTCGGCGTCTGCGATTGCTTGCAACTCGCCCTCGACCTCTCTCTCTTCACGCCGCCAGTCCTCGAGGTACTCGTCGGTGGTCTTTTTCCCCGCACGCATTGCGGCCCTGTCTATCGCTTCCTGGAAGCGCTCGGATAACAGGACTTTTCCGTTCTTGCGGCCTTTTTTTACGGTGACCTGTGAGGGGATGTCCCGCCACCAAATGGTTACAAGTTTCGCCATGTGATTGTTTTCTCCGCGACGGATGTCAGTTCTGTGGCGAGTTCGCCATACCCCGTTTGCTTGAACTCGTAGCGCAAGCCAAGCTTGTCGGCAGCCTGTTGCGCACGGTGCTGCAAGTCGTCCGTAGGCTTCTGCGCAAGGTAGAGCAGGCGTGTGTAGTTGCCGAACATCATGGGCAACAGTTCCGGGTGCGCCTCCAACCCCATGCCCCGCCAGATCAAGCGGTCGAAGTGGCGCGCCAGAAAATCGGTCAGGTAAAACGTGCCAAGCTCGGCCTCGCTAATCGCATCGAATGCGTTTTGCCCGGCGAAAAAACCGTAGCAGTGGTCGCCGGGCAAGCGCTCCACGCCTTCCTCGCGCAGCACCTTGTCGAGCAGACCGCCGGTGCCGCAGTCGGCATACGCGACAAACAGGTGCGCGAAACGATCACGACCCGCCTGGATCTTGGCCCGTACCGCTTCAGGGATCTTGTCGGGTCGGTTGTGCAGCTCGGCTGGCAGGCATTGAACGGCAATGTGTTGCCAGTTGCCGAGTCGTTGCAAGGCCGTGATTTCGTGCGCAAGCGCACCACAGGCAATGACAAGTGTGGTCTTGGCAACAGGGGTGTCGGGGGATCGCGTCTTGCGGCTGGATTCGGTGTCACACGGCATGGCAAGGTTCCACCGACCACGGCGAGGCCGCGCGTCAGCGCGCGGCGCGGCGCTCGGCCACCATGGATTTCGCGGTTTCGACGGCAACAGCGGCGTCACGGCAGTAGGCGTCGGCGCCGATCGCCTGACCGAACTCCTCGTTCAGCGGGGCACCCCCGACCAGCACGATGTAGTCGTCGCGCATGCCTTGTTCCTTGAGGGTGTCTATGACGACCTTCATGTAGGGCATGGTGGTGGTGAGCAACGCGGACATGCCGAGAATGTCCGGCTTGTGTTCCTCGATCGCCTCGAGGTAGTTCTCGACCGGGTTGTTGATGCCGATGTCGATCACCTCGAAGCCGGCGCCCTCCATCATCATCGAGACCAGATTCTTGCCGATGTCGTGGATGTCGCCCTTGACCGTGCCGATCACCATCTTGCCGACCGTTTCGGCGCCGGTCTCGGCGAGCAGGGGACGGAGGATGGCCATGCCGCCTTTCATTGCGTTGGCGGCCATCAACACCTCGGGCACGAACAGAATGCCGTCGCGGAAATCGATACCGACGATGCGCATGCCCTCGACCAGGGCGTCAGCCAGGACCTTGTCCGGTGCCCAACCGCGCTCCAGCAGGATCTCGGTGCCTTCGACGATTTCCTCTTTCAGGCCGTTGTAGAGGTCATCGTGCATCTGCTCGACGAGCTCGTCGGTCTCGAGTTCAGACAGGATGATGTCTTCTTCATCGTCATCGTGCTGCTGGATATCGTCTGACATGTGCACTGGGCTCTGGTTGGCCGGTGAATCACCGGACTATGGAACGCGGAACTCTATGTCTGGGCTGCGCCAGCAGCTGATTCACTCGCGACAGGTCGGTAACGGATTGCGACATATAAGTGCAAGCCTCTGTCGACAGGTGAACCAAACATCATGGTTTGCATGGTTTAGACCGTTTTCAGGCTTTTTGCCCGTCCATTTTCGTGGCTATCGTGGGTGCGAGGCCTCAACATTCGACCACGTTCACCGGCACTTCCAACACGTGGATGGCCAAGCCGCCGCGGGCGGTTTCCTTGTACTTTTGGGACATGTCCATGCCGGTCTCGCGCATCGTCTTGATGACCTTGTCGAGCGAGACGAAATGGGTACCGTCCCCGCGCAGCGCCATGCGACTGGCGTTGATCGCCTTGACCGAGGCCATGGCATTGCGTTCGATGCAGGGGACCTGAACCAGGCCGCCGATCGGGTCGCACGTCAGGCCTAGGTTGTGTTCCATACCGATTTCAGCGGCGTTTTCGACCTGTGCCGGCGTGCCGCCGAGCACTTCCGTCAGCGCGCCAGCTGCCATTGAGCAAGCCGACCCGACCTCGCCCTGGCAACCGACTTCCGCGCCCGAGATCGAGGCGTTCTCCTTGAACAGAATGCCGATCGCGCCGGCGGTCAGCAGGAAACGGATGATGCCGTCCTCGGTCGCACCGGGGCAGTGTTTGGCGTAGTAGTGCATCACCGCGGGGATGATGCCCGCCGCGCCGTTGGTCGGCGCGGTGACGACGCGGCCACCACCGGCGTTTTCCTCGTTCACCGCCAGCGCGTAGAGGTTGACCCAGTCCAGCACGCCGATTGGCAAGGCCTCGCCCGGGGCCTCGCAGGTGAGCTTGCGGTGCAGCGCGAACGCGCGCCGCTTGACCTTCATGCCACCTGGTAATACGCCTTCGGTGGTCATGCCCTGCTGCACACAGCCTTGCATCACGTCCCAGATGCGCAGCAGGCCGGCGCGTATGTCCTCGTCCGAGTGCCAAACGCGTTCGTTGGCGAACATGATGCTGCTGATCGGCACGTTGTGCTCGTTGGCCAGACAGAGCAGTTCCTCCGCCGTGGTGAACGGGTAGGGCAGGGTTGTCTGGTCCTCGGTCAACGGGTCATCGCCGGCAACGGCAGACTCGTCGACGACAAAGCCGCCGCCGACCGAGTAGTAGACGGCCTCGTGCAGCACCGCACCGCTGGCGTCCAGCGCACGCAGTCGCATGCCGTTGCTGTGAAACGGCAGCGACTTTTCGCGGTAGAGCACCAGATCGCTGTCGTCGTCGAAGGCGATGCGGTGGCGCCCGGCCAGCATGAGGCTGCGCTGTTCGCGCGCCGTGCGCACCCGCGTGTTGACCGTGGTGGTATCCGTGTCTTCGGGGGTTTCGCCCATCAGACCCAGGATCACGGCCTTGTCGGATCCGTGACCGCGGCCGGTGGCGCCGAGCGACCCGAAGAGCTCGGTCTGCACCCGCGCCGTGCGTTCGATCAGGTCCCGTGCGTCCAGCGCCTCCAGAAACCGATGAGCTGCGCGCATGGGGCCCACCGTGTGAGAGCTTGATGGTCCGATACCGATTTTGAACAGGTCGAATACGCTGATGGCCATGGCGGTTGGTCGCGGAGGGCGGGTGCGCGGATTGTATAATCAGGGGCAGCGCACAGGTCACCGGTCAGCTCAAACGGGCTGACATGACGTTCCGAAATGTGATCGGTGTCGCAGCGTGGCAAACGTCCTCGGCCGTAAGTGGCCTGCGATGTGCAGCCGCCGTGACTCACGCGACCGTCCAAGGCCCACCATGACCCCGCCTTCGATCGAAACGCTGCAGCAGATGCCCGTGTTTGGTGGCTTGTCCGAGCTCACCCTCGGCACGCTGATGACGCATGCGCCGGCGTTGCCGCGCGCGCCCGGCCAGGCGTTCTTTCGGCAAGGCGAGGACGGTGACAGCCTCTTTGTGTTGCTTCACGGGCGTGCGCTCGCGGTCTGGGAGACCGACACGCTGTGCTATGTCTTGCGATCCATTGCCGTGGGTGACTCCTACGGCGAGGCGGCACACATTGACCTGCAGCCTCGCAGCTACACGGCCGTTGCTCAATCGCCGTGCATCGCGCTGGAGATCGGGCCCGACACCATGCACCGCGTGTGGCAGCAGGACCTGGAGCAGATGACCCTGTTGCACATGAATATCGGACGGGAAATGAGCCGTCGGCTGCGCGACAGCGACGCCGAGCGGGTTGAGCACTGGGTGCGGATCAGTGCCGGTCAGTAACCCCGGGCTCGGTCCACCAGGCCGCGCGGTGTGTCGCCGCGTTCAAGGCGTGCCATGTCCGCGACGACGCTGTCGGCACTGGGTTCGATCAGCGTGGCAGCAGCAACGTGCGGGGTGATCACGACCCGGGGGTGCTGCCAGAGCGGGTTGTCCGGCGGCAGCGGCTCGGTGGCGAACACGTCGAGCAGGGCGCAACGCACGTGCCCGGAGTCGAGTGCGGCCAGAAGATCCACTTCGTTGACGACAGGCCCACGGGCAACGTTCACGACCGCCGCACCACGTGGCAGGGCCTCGAGACGTCGGCGGTCGATCAGGTGCCGCGTCTGCGGCGTCAGTGGCAGGAGACAGAAGAGCAGCTCGGTGCCGGCGAGGAAATCGTCCAGACCATCCAGGCCATGGAAACAGCTCAACTCCGGCACGGTCCGCGCCGTGCGCGACCAGCCGCGCACGGGGAAGCCGTTTGCGACCAGGCGCGCAGCCACGACCGAGCCCAGGGTGCCAAGACCGAGGATACCAACCACCGGTCGGTCACGAGCGGCACCGAGCGCCGGTGCCCAACGGGCCTCGGCCTGGGCCTCGCGCATGCGGTCAAAGCCACGTTGCAGGTACAGCCCGGCGAACAGGGCATAGTCGGCCATCTGGTCGCCCATGCCGGCGTCGAGCAAGCGCACGATCGGGCAGTCGGGCAGGTCTGCCTGTGCGAGGATGGCGTCGACCCCCGCGCTGGCGGTGAACACAGCGCGCAAGCCGGTCAGCCGTGACATCAAGTCTGCATCGGGTTTCCAGGTGACGACGTAGTCGACGTTGCGTGGCACCTCGCCGCTCGAGTACACGCTGATGTCGGCAGACGGTAGCCGTTGCATCAGCGCCGTGCGCCAGCGTTCGGCGTGGTCGCGTTGCTCTGTCGGCATGCTCACGAGAATGTGCATGGCGTGGTGTCAGCCCGGGTGTTGCTGATCGTGCATGCGTCGGTTCTGCAACGGGGTCTGTCCGTAGAGATCACGGTAGCACTTGGTGAAATGGGACTGCGACACGAAACCGACGGCGACGGCGACCTCGATCAGCGGCATGCCGGTCTGGATGATGTAGCGGTGGGCCTGTTCGAGCCGCTGGCGCAGGTAGTAGTGTTGCGGCGTATCGTCCTTGTATTTTCGGAACAGCCGCTCGAGCTGGCGCAACGACAGGTTCACCCGCTCGGCGAGCTCGCGCGGCGTGAGCGGGGATTCCATGTTTTCGCGCATCAACGCGATCGCGTCCGCCATTTTCTGTGACTGTCGCGCATTCAGCGTGTCCTCGGCAATGCGCTGGTGCTCGGACCCTGTGCGTGCACGCTCGTGAATGAACTGGCTCGCGACCAGGGTGGCGATGTCCTCGCCGTGCTCGCCGGCGATCAGGGCGAGCATCATGTCCATCGCGGCGGTACCACCGGAACTCGTCATGCGGTTGCGGTCGATCACGTACAGCTGATCGGTGATGTCGAGGTTCGGGAAATCCTCGGCGAAGCTCGCGATGTACTCCCAGTGCAAAGTGCAACGGTACCCGTCGAGCAGGCCCGAGCTCGCCAACAGATAGCCGCCGGTACTCACGCCGCCGATGCGGATACCACGGTTGGCAAAGCGGTGCATCAGGCGGTGGTAGGGTTCACAGAGGCTGCGGTTGAGATCGAGCCCACCGCAGACCAACACCGTGTCCGGCCAGCCGAGGTCGGGTGCGCCGTGGCTGGCAATTTCGATCCCACTGCTGCTGCGGGCGGGCGCGCCGTCGAGCGTGAACACACGCCATTCGTAGAGATCGCGGCCGGTCATCCGGTTGGCCGACCGCAGCGGCTCGGTCGAGCAACTGAATGCCATCAGGGAAAACTCGGGCACCAGTATCACGGCGACACGGTGGGGTTGGCCATCGCGTTGAGGCACGGGTGAACCGGGCACTGCCATCCTCCTGCTCTGCATCCGCGGCGCGGTGCGCCGGTTGGTACCTGTGCAAATTATACCGGACAATGTGACACCAACCCCCCGCCGTGGTGCGCCGAGATGACCGAGCAGGCCCCGCCTGAAACCGAATTTCACCTGGTGCGCCATGGTGAAACCGAATGGAATGCGGCCGGGCGTGTGCAGGGACAGGCGGAATCGCGTTTGTCGGCACGCGGACTCGCGCAGGCCGCGGCCCTGGGCACGCAGCTCGACATCGCGCACTACGACGCGGTGTACTGCAGCTCCAGCGTGCGGACCCGGCAGACCCTCGATGGCGTGCTGGCGGGGCGACCCTGCAAGCCGGTGTTCCGTGATGCGCTGCGTGAAATACACCTCGGGCCCTGGCAGCGAAAGCTCAGGACCGAGGTCACGCGGGTCTGGCCCAGGGCATTCGATCACTTTCTCAACGCGCCAGAGCGTTTCGCGCTCGAGGGGGCCGAAACCGTGGCGGAGCTGCAACACCGAGGGTGCTCGGCGTTGTCCACCATCGCGGCCGCTCAGCCGGGGCAACGCGTGCTGGTGATCAGTCACGGTGCGCTGATAAAGGCGGTGTACTGCGTCGCCGCGGGTTTGCCGTTGTCCGCCCTCTGGTCCGGGCCCCAGGCGCAGAACTGTGCCCGTTTCGTAGTCGTGCAGCGTCCTGACGGTGCGCTGCGGTTTGTCGCTCACCACCCGGGTGGCGACGCGCTGTGTGACGGGGAAGTCACCTCATCTTGAGCTCAAGGCGCGGTTTGGTGCGCATCTTGAATGTGACCAGACAGAGAGGTTCAGGGCACGGATGCCCTAGCGCTGACACGCACCTGTGTGTGTCGGTGGCCTGCCAGGGAAGGCGCCTCTCGATTTCTTTCAAAGGTGCGGGCCCCCGCACCAACACAGGCGCGCGCACTGGCCAGCAGAGGTCGGGGGTGTGCAGTGCGGTGTCAGAGCCGGTTCAGGTGTGCGAGAAAACGCTCGGCATTCTGGAACCCGACAACCCGTGTGCCCTGCCGCTCATCACCGCGCTCGTCAAAAAACACGATTGCGGGCGGTCCGAACAACCCCAGTGATTTGAGCAGCGCCTGGTGTTCACTGTTGTTGGCTGTGACGTCGGCCTGCAACAGCTGGAACTCGCGCATGCGGCTGGCAACACTGGGGTCGGAGAAGGTGAATGCCTCCATTTCCTTGCAGCTCACGCACCAGTCGGCGTAGAAATCGAGGATGGTCTGGCGGGTGCCGGCACGCTCGAGTGCCGCATGCAGCTCGTCCAGGGAATCGACCGGTGCAAAGTCGACGTGCGCCGCGTTAGCGGCCGGTGACGCGCCGAAGTGCGCGAGCGGCGCGGTCAGGCGGCCCGTGCCGGTGGCCGCACCGATCAACCACAGGCTGCCGATCAGGGCGGCAACCAGCCCGGCCCCCTTGGCCAGTTTTTGCCACCCCCGTTCCGCCGCGTCGAAGGCACCGAGGTACACCCCGCTGCACACCGCGAGCACGCCCGCCAGCGCGAGCGTGACCTGGGGCGGGACAGTCCGGTCGATCATCCAGATGGCCATGGCCAGCAAGAGCACGCCAAAGGCGGCCTTGACCGTGTTCATCCACGCGCCGGCTTTCGGAAGCCACTGGCCGGCGGAGGTGCCGATCACCAAAAGGGGTGCCCCCATGCCCAGCGCAAGCGCGAACAGCGTCAGGCCGCCCACCAGCGCATCCCCGGTGCTGCTGATGTAGATCAAGATACCGACCAGCGGCGCCGTGATGCAGGGACCGACGATCAGCGCGGACAGCACACCCATGACTGCAACCCCGGCGTGGGTGCCGCGTTGCTGGTTTTCGCTCAGCGCGGTCAGTCGGGTTTGCAGTGCGCTCGGCAGCTGCAACTCGTAGAGCCCGAACATCGAGAGGCTGAGCGCCACGTACAGTGCGGCGAACGCGACTATGACCCAGGGGGCCTGGAACACGGCCTGGATGTTGTTGCCCGACAGGCCCACCAAAACGCCGACGGCGGCGTAGGTCAGGGCCATGGCGAGCACGTACACCGACGACAGGCCGAAGGCGCGCCGGGTCGTGATCGACTCGCCCTGGCCGGCGATGATGCCCGAGAGAATCGGAATCATCGGAAACACGCACGGCGTGAAAGCGAGCAACACGCCGAGGGCGAAAAACAGCGCGACGGTGGGCAACAGTGCGTTGTGCTGCAGCCGTGCAGCGAGGGCATCCTGCTCGCTCAGCGGGATCGGCTCGACAGCGGCGCGCGGTGCCCCCTCCGGTGCGCCCGAGCCGCCCGAGCCCGCGCCAGCGGGCAGGGACACGCTGATGGTGCGTTCCTGGGGTGGAAAACACACACCGATATCGGCGCACCCCTGGTTGCCCACCACCAATTCGACGCGGCGTGCGCCAGCGGTGTTGGCCAACAACGGGATGGAGATGTCGACCTGCCCACGGTGGGTTTCGACCAGGCCGAAGAACTCGTCCTGCTTCACCTTGCCCGGTGGGATCGTCGGCACACCGAGCACGACGCCGTCGGTTTGCGAGGTGAAACGGAACTTGTCGCGGTAGAGAAAGTACCCCTCAGCGGCCGTGATGCTGAGCAAGACGCTGTTCGTGTCGGCGTCTACCGGACCGATCTCGAACGCGTCGTTCGGGTCCATCAGCTCGTCCTGCCCGCCGAAAAGACTGAGCGCACGGGCGCTCCCGATCGAGAACGCAACGGTCAGAAGCAGAATGAGAGCGGTGGGTATCCGCAGGCCCAGAACCATGGTGGGTGTCCTCGGGGGCGAAGTCGTGTTGGCACGCACGGTGTGGAGTGTAGGAGCCACACCATCGCGCGGGGTTCCCTCCGCCGAGCAGATAGCGTTCCACCGTCGCGAGGCGCAGACACGGGTCGAGTGGGGCACCAGAGTCGGTGCACCGCACCCCGGTACATGGCTCAGAGGGTCGCCGCGACGTCGTCGAGCGCCGCACGCAACGCGGCAAAGACCGCGTCGAGCTCGGCATCGGTGATGATCAGCGGAGGGCACAGTGCGACGGCGTCACCCGGGGTGGGCCGCAGGATCAGGCCGTGCCTCACGCAGGCACCGGCAACAGCCGCGGCCACTTTCCGCGCGGGCGGGTACTGGGACTTGCTGGCCTTGTCCTGCACCAGTTCCACCGCACCGATCAGACCGACGCCGCGTGCATCGCCGACCAGCGGGTGGTCGGCGAGTGTTGCCAGGTGGGCGAGGAAGTGCGGCTCGCGTGCCTTGACTGTCGTGACGATGTCGCGTTCCTCGTAGATCTTGAGCGTTTCCAGCGCGACGGCACAGGACACCGGGTGACCGCCGTACGTGTTGCCCGTGCCAAACATGCCCAGCGCGCCGCTGTACTCGGCCAGCGCGTTGTAGACATGGTCCGCCGCCACGACCGCGCCGATCGGGATGTAGGCCGAACTCAACTGTTTGGCGCACGTGATGATGTCGGGCTGGTAGCCGAAGCGCGTGCAGCCGAACATCTCGCCGGTTCGACCGAAACCGTTGATGACCTCGTCACTGATGCACAGGATATCGTGCTCCCTGAGCACGGCTTGCATTTTCTCGAAGTAGCCCTGGGGCGGAATCAGCACACCGCCGGCGCCCATGACCGGCTCGGCGATGAAAGCGGCGATGGTGTCTGCGCCTTCGCGCTCGATGGTCGAGCGCAGTTCGTCCACCAGGCGATCGGTGAACGCGGCCTCGGACTCACCGGGCTCGGCGTAGCGGTAGTGGTGCGGCGTGGTGAGGTGCGTCACCATGGCACCGCTGGGCAGGTCGAATCCGTCGTGCACGTAGGGCAGACCGGTCAGGCTGCCCGCCGCCACGGTGACACCGTGGTACGCGCGGTGGCGCGCCAGGAACTTCTTCTTGTGCGGCCGATTTAGGGCGTTGTTGTAGAACCAGACCATTTTGATGGCCGCGTCCACCGCTTCGGAACCGGAGTTGACGGTGAACACGCGGTCCAACCCCGGCGGCGTGATGCGGGCCAACGCGGCGGCGAGTTCGATCGCTGGCGGCGTGGCACGGTGTGCAAACAGGTGAGAGAACGGCAGTTCGGCGAACTGCCGGGCCGCGGCCTCCGCCAGGCGCGACTCGCTGTAGCCGAGCGAGGCGCACCACAGGCCCGCCATGCCTTCGATGAAGCGGTTGCCCTGGTCGTCGAACACATACACCCCGTCGCCCTTGCAAAGCACCATGGCGCCGGTGTCGCGGTGCGCAGCGAGGTTGGTGTACGGGTGGATGACATGGCGCTGGTCGAGTGCGTGCAAGGTGCTCATGGGTCGGCGTCCAGGTGCGGGGTAGGCCCGGCATGATGCCACCGGCAGTTCGCGGGGGCACGGCTTTGTGTCTGTCAGCGACCGCGGCGAATGACGCGGCGGATGCCCGGTGTGCCACCGATCGCCTCGGCTGCGTTTGCACGGCAGGTGCGCGGTGCTAGAATCCGGTCAACCGCAGGCACCCGCTCGCGGTGTCCCACCTCGGAACCCGACGTGAAATCATTGGCCGCTGCTCTCGCCCCCCGCCGTGTGCTTTCTGCACCCGGCGCAGCTGTGCGTGCGTGGCCGGGCTTTTTTTATTTCGCGTACTGGTCTACCGCCTGACCGGCTTTGTCCGACGGCGAGACTCACCCACCGCCACCGGACACCGCACCACTGCATGACACTCCGCTGGCGACCAGCACGGAGAAACACCCATGCAGTCCACACCCCAACGTGATGCCGGCCCTGGGCCGCACGGCCCTGACGCGGCGGTTCGACCGCTGCCGTCCCCCCACGCGGTCAAATCCCGACACGCGCTCAGCCAGGCCGACCGCCTGTTCGTTTCGCGCACGCGAACGTCCACCGTCAACGTGCTGCGTGGGCGGGACCCACGCCTGCTCGCCATCGTGGGCCCGTGCTCGGTGCACCGGGTCGACGAAGCCCTCGACTACGCCGACCGCCTCGCCACGCTCGCACACTCGCTCGACGATGCGCTGCTGGTGCTGATGCGGGTCTACATCGAGAAACCGCGCACCACGGTCGGCTGGCGCGGGCTCGCTGTCGACCCGGCACTCGACGGGTCGCGGGGTCCGGACGACGGCCTCGAAGAGAGCCGTCGACTCATGCTTGGGGTGACGCAGCGTGGCGTGGGTGTTGCCACCGAGAGCCTCGACCCCTTTGTCTTGCCCTACGTCGACGACCTGTTGAGTTTCACGTCCATCGGCGCGCGCACGGTCACCTCGCAGACGCACCGGCAGATGGCGGCCGCGGTGGGGTGCCCGGTCGGCGTCAAGAACGCGGTGTGCGGGTCCGTGGCGCTCGCGGCCGATGCGGCCGTGTCGATTGCGGAACCGCAGTGGGTGCTCGGCCTGGACGAAGACGGCCGCGCTGCGTGTCGGTTTGTGTCTGGCAACGGCGACGCGGCGCTGGTGCTGCGTGGCGGGGAACCCGGGCCCAACTACGCGTCGGCAGACCAACACGCCGCGCGCGCCGCGCTGGCTGCCCGTGGTGTGACCGACGCCGTACTGGTGGATTGCAGCCACGGCAACAGTGGCAAGGTAGCCCGCAACCAACTCGACGTGGTGTCCTCGGTGGTGTTGCAGATCGATCAAGGCGATCAGCCACCGAACGGCATCATGCTCGAGAGCCAGTTGCAGCACGGCCGCCAGACGGTGGGCCCGGACGGGGCGTTGGCGCCCGGGGTGTCGATCACCGATGAGTGCCTCGGTTTCGACGAGACGGCCGAGGCGCTCGCCGGCCTGGCCGCCGCCGTGCGCCGGGCCCGGGTGCGGGACAGCGCACTCGAACCGTCGCGCGGTGTGAACCCGCCCACAACGCTGTCACCGCAAAGCGCGTAATCTCGCGGGTCGGAGTGTCCGATGCGCCCGTGACGGCTGAGCTGTGTCGGGACGATGGCCGGACACCGGGAGATCAGGGCACGGCGACGTGACAGACACTGGGTTCAAGCCACCGACGACAGCCATCACCGCGAGCAAGGACCGCGCACTCGTCTACCGCGCGTGCAGTCCGGCGTACGCGGAGCTGCTCGGTGCCCGCGAACCGGCCGGCGTGATCGGGCGGCGTGACACCGACCTGCTGCGGGCGTCGCGTGCCGCGTTCTGGGAGGCCACGCAGCGTTTGGTGCTGCACGACGGTGTCAGCAGTGCCATGCCCCTGGTGGCCAACGGACGCGCGGGCGCCTGGATGGTTCACGCGCGCACCCGCGATGGCGACGGCATTGAGATCGCCGTGGTCGCTGCACGCGAGGTGCTCGGTTTCCTCGCCAGCGCTCACCTGCAGGATGTCGGGTCTCACATTGGCGGAAGTGCGGTCGTCGCCGAGGACCGTGTCCTGCACGGCGACGCCTGGGCGCGCGATTGGCTGGCCCGGCACGGCGGTGTGCGGGACGTCGAGCGCGGCCTGCGCGAGTCTTCCGGCTGGCGCGCCTGGTTGAATCGCCGCGAGGGCGTCGTCGCGCCGCCGCCGCAGCACGCTCAGTCAGACCGGCACTGTCTCTCGCTCTGGCGGCTGCCCATTCGGTGGCACCGCCGGCGGGCGGCCCTGTGGTTGTTGCCGCACAGTGCTGCGCAACCCGGTGCCGTTGCCCGCGCCGCGCCGCAACCTGCGCGTTCGGCGGTGCCGGTCGTGCCGACGCCGACGGTGGACACGCACAGCGATATCGCCAGTGCGCTGCTGGACGCGGCACCGACCGGCGTCGTGCTGCTCGCCGGTGCACGTGTCGTGCGGGCGAGCGCCGCTGCGGCGCGGCTGCTTGGCTTTGCCAACCCGGAGGCGGCGTGCGCGCACCTGGTTTTCCCGGACGCCATTCGGCGTCGGCTCGAGGCGGTCGCGGGTCAGCGCCGTGCCGTGCACTGTCGGTGGCAACGCGGCGACGGTCTCGCGCTCGAGCTCTCGCTGACCGCCGCGCAACTGCCGGTTCAGGGTCAAACCTGCCTTGCGGTGTACCTCAGTGATCAGACTCCGGTTGTGCGCCGGCTCACCTCGCTGACGGCCGACC
Source organism: Pseudomonadota bacterium (assembly GCA_039196715.1). Lineage (NCBI taxonomy): Bacteria > Pseudomonadati > Pseudomonadota > Pseudomonadota bacterium. The sequence goes on along the minus strand of JBCCUP010000015.1, from coordinate 54,192 downwards.
GCGAGCGGTTCCACGATTTCGCCGAGAGCGCCGCCGACTACTTCTTCGAGCTCGATGCCAACCTGAGTTTCGTCTATCTGTCCGACCGATTCGAATCGGTGTTCGGTATACGGGCGGACGACGTGATCGGCTTGAGCATCGAGGGCTTTCACAACCGCTACATTCCGCAACCGAGCTCGGCGGCCTGGGTGCGCCACCTCGCTGCGCTGCGGGCCCACCAGTCGCAGCTCGATTTCGAGTACCACTGGACACGCGGGCAGGGCGAGAAACGCATTCTCGTGCACAGTTGTCACCCGATTTCCGACTCGGCTGGCCGCTTCAACGGTTTTCGTGGCGTCGGCCGGGACATCACGCGGGATCGCGAGTTGGCGGACCAGGTGCATTACCACGCAACCCACGATGCGCTGACCGGGCTGGTCAACCGGCGAGAATTCGACCGCGTACTGGAAGCTGCGCTGGCCGGGGCCAAAGCCTCCGATGCGTCCCACGCCCTGTGCTTCATTGACCTCGATCACTTCAAGCATGTAAACGACAATGCCGGTCACCAGGCGGGCGACACGGTGTTGCAGGCGCTCGGCGCGCGTTTCGTCGAGTGCCTGCGGCAGTCGGACTGTGTCGGGCGACTCGGGGGCGATGAGTTTGGTGTCTTGATATACAACTGCGATCTCGATCGAGCTGAGCGCCTGGCGACGCAACTGCGTGACGCGGCGCAGGATTACCGGCTGGACTGGGAGGGCGCGACGTACCGTGTCGGCGCCAGTGTCGGCGTGGTGGCCCTGACCGCCCGCAGCGGCGACCGGGCTGAGGTCATGCGGGCGGCCGATATGGCCTGCTACGAGGCCAAGGCGGCCGGGCGTGGGCGCATCGCGCTGTACGAACCGGCGCGGCAGGGCGCGCGTGAGCGCGAAGCCGCTTCGGACTCGGACCTTGGGGTCCCGGCTCGGGTGGGGCTGTTACGCGAACTGCTTCTGCCACTGCAGCGCCCGCTGTCCGGCGACCACCAGCGCGTGTTGCTCTGTCCGAACCCCGGCGGTGCCTTGCCACTGGCTGGCTTTGCCTCGGCACTCGCTATGTACCCTTCCGCGTCGGCGGCCGCGGACCGCGAGACCATCGCGCGCTGCCTGGACTGGCTGCGGGCAAACACCTCAGAGCTGGGTGCCCTGGCGCGCTTGCAGATCGTGCTCTCCGGCGCCCTGTTTGCCGACCCCAGCTCGCTCGACGACGTGGCACGCCGGCTCGAAGTGTCGGGTGTGGCCAACAAGCTCGTGCTCGAGGCGCCCGCGTCCGCTCTGGGGCGGGCCGTCGCAGCCGACCTGGGCCGATTGGTGCGCTGGGGTTGCGGCGTGGTGGCCTCCGACGCGGCGCTCGATTTCCGCTGCGAGCACCTCACGGGCCTGCAACTTGATGCGGCGGCGGCAGGCATCGCGCTCGCGGAGGAGGCCGAGCGGCGCCGCTGGGGTACGGCGGTGCAGCGCGCCCTCGACGACGGCCTGGCGGTGTCCGTGGTCAACCTCGACGACGCCACGCAACTGGCCGGATTGCGTGCACTGCGGGTGGCGATGGCCGGCGGCGCCGCGGTCAGCACCCCCGACTGGGTCGCGCTCGAACCCGGTTGAATCACGGGTCGGTGGTGTCGGAGCCCGAGGTGTCTGCGTCCGGCTGCGGCAGCACGGCGTCCGACGGTCGCATGAGAATATAGCCGCCGCGCCGGTAGGCAATCTCGGCGCCGTCCAGGGGCAAGCGGCCCTCCCGCGTGAACACCCACTCGCCAGCGCGCGGCACGCGGTTCGGCGTCAGCGTGCCTCGGTACACACTGAAGCTCGGCGATCGCGTTGCCCAGGTGACAACGTCGAACTGGCGCTCCGCCGCCAGTCGCCCCGCCTCCTTGACCGGCAACTGGCGCGAGTCGGCGATGGTCGGCAGCAGGCAGAGCCCGACGAACCAGGCCTGCAGGAAGCCGGCGGCGAGCAGGGCCTCGCTGCTGTGCAGGCGCCGTGCCGCGCACAGCGCGAGCGAGAGGGCGAGAAAGAGCAGTGCGCCGACAACGTAGAAGGGGGATGAGAAGGTGTCGATGGCGTAGGTAATGGTCTGGTTGCGAAACGGGTCCAGCGGGTCGAGTTCGCGGTACCGTTGCACGATCGGCCACACCGCGGCGACAGCGGCGAACCCCACCAGCGGTGCGAGCAGCAGCCAGCGGTTTCGCACGGTTTCGCGAAAGCGCGCCATGAGGATGAACAACGGCGAACTGCCCAGCAACAACTGGTGCGGCAATTCGGCGCCCGGAATGGAAAACACCACAAGCACGGTGCCGAGCCAGATCAACGAGAAGCGGTGCAGTGGGTTCTGCCAACTCTGGCCAGCGCGCCACAGGGCCACCAGGGCAAGGACACTGAAGGGCACAACCACCAGGGGCAGTGTGCTGAGGAATTCAATCGGCGAACTCGTTGTCGGCGAGGTGCCCTCGGGGAAGAGCCCGCCCCACTGGTCGACGAAGAAGCCGGTCCAGAACGCACTCCCGTGTCGCAGCCCCATCGCGGCAAACCAGGGCGCCGTCAGGGCGAGCAGCACCAACCAACCGAAGCCGTTGGTCGCCAGCGTGCGGGCATCGGCCGTTCGGCGGCTCGCCATCAGGTACGCACTGATTGCGAGCAACGGAATCAACACGGCCGCGATGCCCTGGGTGAGCACCCCGAGGCCCATCCACAGAAAGACGCGGTACACCAGCGCAGGTCTCGCGCGCTCGGTCCAGCGGTAGGCGTCGAGCAGTGCAAGGGTGACCCACAGATTCATCATCGCATGGGGTGTGGCAGAGCGTCCGATGATCGATACGGCGATGCTGGCCGCCATGAACATTGCCACGGCTCGCGCACTGCTGACGCCCATGCGTGTGCGACAGAAGGCGTACAGCACCAGCATCCAGACGCTGGCAGCCAGCGAGGACGGCAGGCGGAAGCCCGGTTCGTCCAGGCCAAACATCGCGCTGCTCAGGGCCTGAACCCAGAAAAACAACGGCGGCTGGTGCATGAGCACCTCGCCGTCGGCGCGCGGTGCGAGAAAGTCGCCGGACTGCCACATCGACCAGCTCGACACGGCGGCGCGACCCTCGTCGCCATCGAAAAGCGGCGCCGAGCCGAGTTGGAGGGTGAAACACAACGCAGCGAGGATGACCAGATACAGGCTTTCTCGGACGGTTGGGTTCCACATGGTTGTCGGTCAGGCGCAGGGGGCGACAGCGCGCCGGAGGGTACCACGGACCCGCCTCGGCCCCGCAGTGCGCCGCGACGTCGACAGCGTGGCGCTCACGCCATCACCTCGATGTGCAGCACGTTGAGTTGCACGCTGTCCCGGCCGCGCCAATGGTTGATTTCGAGCCGATAGACCAGGCGGACCTGTGTCGCACCGCGCAGCGCCGCCTGGCCGAAGGCGATGGCCGAATGTCCACCGCCGCCGTGGGCGCCTTGCAGTTCGAGCTGCAGGTGTCGCTCGCCCACCACTCGGCTGCGCAGCACCGTGAACTCGCCGTCGAATTGCGGCTCGGCAAAGGCTTGGCCCCAGGGCGCCGCAAAGCGCAGCAACCGCGCGAGCTCGAGGCTGAAATCATCGGCCGCCAGGGGTCCATCGGACATCACGGTCTTGACGTCGGCCTTGTCGCCAAGGTGCTGTGCGCAGACGTCGGCGAACAGGGCTTCGAAAGTGCCGAGGCGTGCCGCCGAGATGGTCAGGCCGGCGGCCATCGCGTGCCCACCGAAACGCTCGATCAGATCCGGGTTGGCGTGGGCGATTTCCGCGATCGTATCGCGTATATGCAGCTCTGGCACCGAGCGCGCCGAACCGACCAACTTGCCGTGGTCGGCTGCGGCAAAGGCGACAGTCGGGCGGTGGTGGCGGTCCTTGATCCGTCCGGCGAGGATGCCGACCACACCGGGGTGCCAGTCCGGGTGGTGCAGGCTGAGCGCCGCGGGCAGGGTCTTGCCGGAGGCAGTCAGTTTCTGCACCGCGAGGTCGGCGCTGTCACGCATCTGTGATTCGATGACGCGACGCTCCTGGTTGAGGTTATCCAGCGTTTGCGCGAGCTCCCGCGCGGTGGCGTCGTCAACCGCCAGCAGGCAGTCGACGCCGTGGGCCATGTCGTCGAGGCGCCCGGCGGCGTTCAACCGCGGCGCGACGCTGAAAGCCAGATCGCTCGCGACCACATCGGTTTGCGGGCGCCGACCGAAGGCGATCAACGCGCTGATCCCCGGGCGGCACTGTCCCGCGCGGATGCGCCTGAGACCCTGCTCGACCAGGCGCCGGTTGTTGCTGTCGAGGGGAACGAGATCGGCGACGGTACCGACGGCGACCAGGTCCAGCCAATCGGCGAGCCTCGGGCAGGGGATGCCGCGGTTGTCGAACCACCCGACGCGGCGCAGCTCGCTGCGCAGCGCAACCATGACGTAAAACGTGACTCCGACCCCCGCCAGGTGCTTGCTCGGGAACCGGTCGGTCTGCACATTGGGGTTGACGGTCGCGAAGGCTTCCGGCAATTCGTCGCCCGGCAGGTGGTGGTCCGTGACGATCACGTCCACGTCGACGCTGCTCGCGCGCTCGATTCCTCGGTGCGCGGCGATGCCATTGTCTACAGTCACTATCAGCGTCGAACCTGAAGCGGCAGCGCTGTCGACCAGGCTGGGTGACAGGCCGTAGCCGTCGGTCGTGCGGGTCGGGATCAGGTAGTGGACCTGTCGGGCGCCCATGGCACCCAAGGCAGACACTGCAAGCGCGGTGCTGGTCGCGCCGTCCGCGTCGAAGTCGCCGACCACGGTGATGGACTCACCGCGCTCGAGGGCCTCGCGCAGGCGAGCGGTGGCCTTGCCGATATCGCCGAGGCTGTCGGGCGGCAGCAGCAAGCCGAGCGAGGGGTCGAGGTCGGTCGGGTCGGTGATGCCACGCGCGGCAAACACCCGGTTCAGCACGGCATTGGGGTGCAGTTCGACGTTCGTCGCAGCCGGTGTTTCTCGGCGCAGGATGCGGGCGATTGTCACAGCGTATACGTACAAATGCGAGGGCTGGAACGGCCTTCGGCGGACTGAGTCAGAGGCGACATGAACACCAAGAAAATTGCCATAGCCGTCGTCATTGCCGCATTGGCAGTGGCGTATTTTGTTCTGGACCTGGGGCAGTACTTCGAATTTGACTATATCAAATCGAAACAGGCTGCGTTGCAAGACTGGGTGGCGGCACGACCCTGGACGGGCTTCGGCGTCTTCTTCCTCGTCTACGTGGCGGTGACGGCCTTGTCCCTACCCGGTGCGGCGGTCCTGACCCTGCTCGGCGGCGCCCTGTTCGGCTTGTGGAAGGGCCTGTTGTTGGTGTCGTTTGCCTCGAGCATCGGAGCGACGCTTGCGTTTCTCGTCTCGCGCCACGTCCTGCGCGACACGGTGCAGGCCCGCTTCGGCGATCAGCTCAAGCCGATCAATGACGGCATTGCCGCCGACGGGCCCTTCTACCTGGTGACCCTGCGGCTGGTGCCCTTGTTCCCGTTCTGGTTGATCAACCTCGCCATGGGCCTCACCGGCATCGCCACCGGGGTGTTCTACCTCGTCAGTCAGCTTGCCATGTTGCCGGGGACCTTCGTGTTCGTGAACGCCGGTACGCAACTCGCCTCCATCGAGTCGCCGGCCGGCATCCTCTCACCCGGCCTGCTGCTGTCTTTTGCACTGCTCGGTGTGTTCCCGTTGATCGCCAAGAAGGCGGTGGATCTGGTGAAGGCCCGCAAGGTGTACGAGGGGTGGGACAAGCCCGCGACCTTCGATCGAGACATGGTTGTCATCGGCGCGGGCTCGGGCGGCCTGGTGTCCGCCTACATCGCCGCTGCGGTGAAGGCCAAAGTGACCCTGGTCGAGAAGCACAAGATGGGCGGGGACTGCCTGAATTTCGGCTGCGTGCCGTCGAAAGCGCTGATCCGGTCGGCCAAACAGCGCAAGTTGCTCTCGCGCAACGCCGAATTTGGCCTGTCCGAGGTCGACCCCGACGTGGATTTCGCGTCGGTCATGCAGCGCGTGCACAAGGTCATCGAGCGCATCGAGCCACACGACTCGGTCGAGCGCTACACCGGCCTCGGCGTCGACGTCATGCAGGGCAGCGCGAAGCTGGTCTCGCCCTGGCATGTCGACATCGACGGCACCTTGCTGTCCGCGCGCAGCATCGTGATCGCGTCGGGCGCGGAGCCTTTCGTGCCGCCGATCCCGGGTCTGGATCAGACCGGTTACGTGACCTCTGACACCATCTGGAACCTGACCGAGCTGCCCCGTCGACTGGTGGTGCTCGGCGGCGGTCCGATCGGCAGCGAACTCACCCAGTCGTTCGCTCGGCTCGGTTCCGAGGTCACCCAGGTCGAAATGCTGCCACGGATCATGATCCGTGAGGACGAGGAAATCTCGGCGTTGGTCGAGGCGAGCTTCAAGCGCGACGGCGTGACGGTGCTCACCGACACCCGTGCGACCGAAGCGCGCCTCACCGACGGCGAGAAGGTCCTTGTGTGTGAGCGGAACGGCGAGCAGATCACCGTGCCCTTCGACGACATCCTCGTCGCCGTCGGGCGCAAGGCGCGCACTGCGGGCTTCGGCCTCGAGGACGTCGGCGTGAAACTCACACCGCGCGGCACCGTTGACGTGGACGCCAACCTGCGCACGAATTTTCCGAACATCTACGCGGTCGGTGACGTCGCCGGCCCGTACCAGTTCACTCACACCGCGGCGCACCAGGCGTGGTATGCCGCGGTCAACGGGCTGTTCGGCACATTCAAGTCGTTCAAGGTCGACTACCGGGTCATTCCCTGGGCCACCTTTACCGAACCCGAGGTGGCACGCGTCGGGCTGAACGAGCTCGAGGCCAAGGAGCAGGGCATCGCGCACGAGGTCACCACCTTCGGCATCGACGACCTCGACCGCGCCATCGCCGATGGCGAGGCGCACGGTTTCGTCAAGGTGCTGACCGTGCCGGGCAAGGACACCATTCTCGGCGTCACGATTGTCGGTGAGCACGCCGGTGACTTGATTGCCGAGTACGTTCTGGCGATGAAGCACAAGCTCGGGTTGAACAAGGTCCTGGGGACGATTCACATCTACCCGACACTGGCCGAGGCCAACAAATACGTCGCTGGCGAATGGCGGCGCGCTAACCAACCCACCAAGCTGCTCGAGTGGGTGGCCAAGTACCACGCCTGGAGACGCGGGTGACGGGACGCGCGCGGGCCCGATACACTGCGGGCCCGATTCCGTTGTCCTGCGAGCCCGATGGCGCATTCCGACCGACCCGACCCCGAGGCGCTGCAGCTTGAATCCGGTGCGCCTCCCGCAACTGCCGATGCGGTCATCGCAGCCCTGACCGTGCTGGGTTTCGAGACCCACACGCTCGAGCACGGACCGCTCTACACCGTCGACGATGCCAAGCAGGTCGACTATGGCCTGCCTGGCGCGCACACGAAGAACCTGTTTCTGCGCAACAAGAAAGGGCGCATGTTTCTGGTCGTGCTGGAGCAGGACCGGCAGCTGGACCTCAAGGCCTTGCGTGATCGCCTGGCGGTTCCCGGGGGGCAGTTGGCGTTTGCCAGTTCCGAGCGCATGGCACGGTACCTCGGTGTCGTGCCGGGCTCGGTCACACCACTGGCCGCAATCAACGACCACGGCGGTCTGGTGCGTGTGGTGATCGACAAGCAGGTGCTCGCGCACGAGTGGATCTGGTTGCACCCGTGCCGCAACACCCACAGCACGCGCATGCGCACTGCCGATCTCCTCGCCGCGCTGGACGCGTGGCAGCACGAGGCGACGGTGCTCGACTTCGACGCGGACGAGGTGCACTGACCGCCCGGCAGGACCAGTGGGGCAGGCAGGCGAGGGCGTATCACCGCAACAGCAACGGGAGCAGTCGGTATGGCGGCAGGGAGCTCGGGCAAGGTCTTCCACCGATCACTGCGCATACAGGATGTGCACTACCACCTCGTGGAGCACGCGGACAGCGATGCCGCAGCGCCTCTTGTCCTGCTGTTGCACGGCTTTCCGGAATCCTGGTTTTCCTGGCGTCACCAACTTCAGCCTCTGGCACACGCCGGGATCCGGGCGGTCGCCCTCGACATGCCGGGCTACGGCCAAACCGACGTGCCCGCGGACGTGTCGCGGACCAACCAGATTGCCCTCAGCGACGATGTGGCGGCGATTGCCACGGCGCTGGGATACACGCGGTTCGACGTGGCAGGTCACGATTGGGGAGCGCCGACGGCGTGGTACACGGCCTTGCGCTTTCCGGAGCGCGTTCAACGGGTGGCCGCACTGAGCGTGCCCTACGGCGGGCAGCCGCCGCGTCCGCCCACTGAGGGGTTCAAGCGGCTCTTTGCCGATTGCTTCTTCTACATGCAGTACTTTCAGACGCCCGGCGTCGCCGAAGCGGAAATCGAGCCGGACGTGCCCCGGTTTCTCCGCAGCTTCCTGTTCAGTTGCTGCGGCGAAAACCCGCGTGGATTCGACACCCGGGCCCACCCCCCGAGCGCGAAATTGCTTGACGTGATGGCCGACCCGGGGCGGCTTCCAGCGTGGCTTTCACAGGCCGAGTTCGACGTCTACGTCACCGAATTCGAACGCGTTGGCTTGCGTGGGCCGCTGAGCTACTACCGCAATCTCGACACGACCTGGGCGATGTCACGGTCGCTTGCGGGTGTGCCCGTGCGCCAGCCGGCCTTGTTCATCGCCGGTGACTGCGACCCGGTTCCCCGTTTCGGCGGGGAATTCAACCGCATGCAAAAGGCGGTGCCCCAGGTGCAGTGTCACACGCTCGCCGGGTGCGGGCACTGGACTCAGCAGGAGCGGCCTGACGAGGTCAGCGCCTTGCTTGTCGATTTCCTCGCCCGCTGACTCCTGCGACGTGGTCAGGCGTTCGGGGCAATGAAGATTTCGACCCGTCGGTTGAGCTGGCGGCCCGCTTCGGTGTCGTTGGCTTCACGCGGCTGAGACTCGCCCGCGCCGCTGCTGCTCAGGCGTGTCGGGTTGACACCCGCCGACACCAGGTAGCGCTCGACCGCTGCGGCACGCCGCTCCGAGAGCACCTGGTTGTAGCTCTCACTGCCGATCGAGTCGGTGTGGCCAACGATGCGGACCTGGCTTTCGGTGTATTTGAGCAGCACGTCGGCAACCTTGTCCAGGCTGTTGCTGAACGCCGGTTTGATGTCCGCGCTGTCGAAATCGAAGGACACCTCGCTGTCGAGCGTCAGGCGCAGCAGGTCTTCGCGCACGCGCTGCACTTCCACCTGTCGGGCAACGCGCTCATCCTCGAGTGCCTGGTTCAGCTCGGCTTCCTGTTGATCGAGCACCCGGCCGACGCCGGCCCCGGCTGCGGCCCCGAGCACTGCGCCCACGAGCCGGTCCTTCCGCCGCTCCTTGCTGCTGTCGCCGGTTTGGTTGCCAGCGGCGGCACCGAGGACCGCCCCGATCACGGCACCGGTCTGGGTTTTGGAGAGCCCCCCCTCGGTCGCGCATCCGACGAGCAGGGATCCGAGGCAGATGGCGGCGATGGCGTGTTTCATGGGAGGGTCTCCTTCGCAATACAAACGGTGCACTCTAGTAGAGTGGCGGGCGCGGCTCTAGGTTCAACGGTAGCGCGCTGCAGGTCAATGCCGCCATTGCAATGCGGCAAATGCCGCGGTATCGCGTGGGCCCCACCGGCCCACAGGGTGGTGTTCGGTGGTGAGAAATGGGCCGATTTGTCGTATGCTGGGGGGTTTTGGAACGCGGTCCCCGCAATGCTCGATATCAACCCGGTGCGCAACCAGATCGTCGACCTCCAGGAGCGTTGTGAAGCGCTGAGGGGGTACCTTTGACTACGCCGACAAGCGCGAACAGCTAGAGGAAGTGCTGCGGGAGCTCGAGCAGCCTGACGTCTGGAACGACCCGGACCGGGCCCAGTCGCTCGGGCGCGAGCGCGCCTCGCTGGAGGCGGTGGTGGACACCCTAGACAGCCTGCGTGACGGCCTGGCCGACGCCACGGAGCTGCTCGACCTCGCACGCGAGGAGGCTGACCAGGACACACTGGACTCGGTCGCAGCGGACGTCGAGCAGTTCGCCTCGCGCGTCAGTGGCCTCGAATTCCGTCGGATGTTCAGCGGCGAGCAGGACGGCAACAACTGCTTCCTCGATATCCAGGCCGGTGCGGGCGGGACCGAGGCCCAGGATTGGGCCGAGATGCTGTTGCGCATGTATTTGCGTTGGGCGGAGCGCCGCGGCTTCAAGGCGCAACTCATGGAGTGCTCACCGGGCGACGTGGCGGGTATCAAGTCGGCGACCGTGCAGGTGGATGGCGAATACGCCTACGGCTGGCTGCGCACCGAGTTGGGCGTTCACCGCCTGGTGCGCAAGTCGCCCTTCGATTCCGGCAACCGGCGCCACACGTCCTTCGCCGCGGTCTTCGTGTCACCCGAGATCGACGACAACATCGAAGTTGACATCAACCCGGCGGATTTGCGTATCGACGTGTACCGCGCATCCGGCGCGGGCGGGCAGCACGTCAACCGCACCGAATCGGCGGTACGCATCACCCACAACCCGTCAGGCGTGGTGGTGCAGTGCCAGAACGACCGGTCGCAGCACAAGAACAAAGACCAGGCGATGAAGCAGCTCAAGGCGAAGTTGTACGAGTTGGAGTTGCAAAAACGCCGTGGTGAAGCGCAGGTGATCGAAGATGCCAAATCGGATGTCGGCTGGGGCAACCAGATCCGGTCCTATGTACTGGACCAATCCCGTATCAAGGATCTGCGCACCGGCGTCGAGATCAGCTCAACCCAGAGCGTACTCGACGGCAACCTGGACCCCTTCATCGAGGCCAGCCTCAAAGCAGGGCTGGAATAAGCTGGCATGACAGATTCCCCGCAGGACGAGAACCAACTGATCGCGCAGCGTCGGCAGAAGCTGGCCGCCTTGCGCAAGGCGGGCAACCCGTTTCCGAACGACTTCAGGCGCACACACGAGGCGGGCCAGCTGCAGTCGGACTGTGCGTCGCACGATGCCGCCTGGTTCGCTGACAACACGGTCGAGGTCGCTGTCGCCGGCCGCATGATGGCCAAGCGCGTGATGGGCAAGGCGAGTTTTGCCAGCGTGCAGGACACCACCGGACGCATTCAGCTCTTCGTGCAACGCGACCGCATCGGTGAGGCGGCGTACGCGGCGTTCAAAACGCTCGATGTCGGTGACATCGTCGGTGCAACAGGCACCTTGTTCGTCACGCAGAAGGGCGAACTCTCGGTGCGTGTCGCCGCGCTCTCGCTGCTGACCAAGTCGTTGCGGCCGCTGCCGGAAAAATTTCACGGCATGACCGATCAGGAGTTGCGCTACCGCCAGCGCTACGTCGACCTGATCGTCACGGAAAAATCCCGCGACACCTTCAAGAAGCGCGCGGCAACCATCGACGCGATGCGGCGATTTCTGGTCGAACGGGATTACCTCGAAATCGAATCGCCGATGATGCAGGTGATCCCTGGCGGCGCGACCGCGAAGCCGTTCATCACACACCACAACGCGCTCGACCGTGACCTCTACCTGCGCGTCGCGCAGGAACTGCCGATCAAGCGGGCGCTGGTGGGTGGCTTCGACCGGGTGTTCGAACTCAACCGGGTGTTTCGCAACGAGGGCCTCTCAACCCGCCACAACCCCGAATTCACGATGATGGAGTGCAACGAAGCCTACGTTGACTACGTCGACTACATGGACATGACCGAGGCCATGTTGCGCGACATCGCGCGCACGGTGTGCGGCGAGACCCGTGTGACCTACCAGGGGGAGACCGTGGACTTCGGCGAGCCGTTCGCACGCATGACCATGCGCGACGCCGTCGTCGCGTTCAACGCGGACCTCGACGATGACACCGTGGACGACCCCGCACGCCTTGCCGCCTGGCTGAGCGACCGCAAGCTGAGCGCCGAGGCCGGGGCCAGCCTCGGTGAACTGCAGCTCGTCGCCTTCGAAGAGACCGTCGAGGACCAGCTGCGCCAACCGACGTTCATCACTCAGCACCCCATCGAAGTGTCGCCACTCTCGCGGCGCTCCGACAGCAACCCTGCACTGACCGACCGCTTCGAGCTGTTCATCACCGGCCGCGAGATTGCCAACGGCTTCTCCGAACTCAACGACGCCGAGGACCAGGCCGAGCGTTTTCGCGATCAGGTCGATCGCCAGGACCGCGGCGACGAGGAGGCGATGTATTTCGATGCCGACTACGTGCGTGCCCTCGAATACGGGTTGCCGCCCAACGCAGGGCTTGGCATAGGCGTCGACCGGCTGGTCATGCTGTTGACGGATGCTGCATCGATCCGCGATGTGATCCTCTTCCCGCACATGCGCCCGGAGTGATCAACCCGCTGCTCGGCCCTGCAATCCCGGTGGTTGCCTGACCTGAAACGCGCACCCCGTGTGTTGGCACGGCGTGCCGAAGGCGGCATACCCCACCACCGTGGCCGGCTTTGAGCGATCTCCCTGTCCGGCGAATTTGCCCGCCGCGCAGCGGATTCGACTTTGATTGCCTATATTTCGGACAGCATCGGACAGCGCTGCGTGTCCGCGGCACCGCGCGAGCGCCCGTCGGCGTCGTGCGGGACAGCGTCAATTCGAAACGTGGGTGTGCAATGAAACTCCGACTTCTGGTTGCCTCGATGGCCCTGGCACTGGGCACTGCCGTGCAGGCGTCCGACGAGACCTTCCACGGCCGGTGGTACATCGGCCTGGCGGGCGGCACCAGTCAGATGGACCCCGACCTCGCCGGCACCGGGTTGACCCTGACGGAAGACCAGTCCGAGGGCGGCAAAGTGGTGATCGGGCGTGATCTCACGCACCGTCTGTCCCTCGAGGCCTACGCAGCGGACCTCGGTGCGGTTGAGATCGGGGCGAGTGACGAGATCACCTACCAGGTGTTCGGGGCGCAGCTGGTCATGCACCTCTACAACAACGGGTCGAGCCTCGGCCGCTATTTCCGGGACGGCCTCTCGGTGTACGCCAAGCTGGGCGCGGGCAGCTTGAGCACCGATGCCACGGTGACCGTCGAGGAGCCGGACGACTTTCACGTCAGTGCCGGGCTCGGCGTCTCCGGCCTGATAGCCGGCGGCGTGACCTGGCGCATCGAAGCCGAAGCCTACGGCGAGGACGCGGCGCTGGTGTCGCTCGGGCTGATCAAGCGATTCGGCGACGTGCCGGACCCGTCGCCGCCGTCGGTGGATTACTTCAAATCGCAGCGCGGCACGGCGCGGGATGACAACCCCAGCCCGCTCGACACACCGGTGCTCGTGCCCGAGCCAGACGGTGATGGGGCGGTGTCAGAGGGCGGACTGGACGACACGGCAATCGATCTGTCACCGGGCACGAGCGGCGACGAGACCGTGGTCGCCGTCGGTGTCGACGGTGTCGACGGTGTGGACGCCGGCGAGGTGGCCGATGACGGTGTCCTGGCCATCGAGCCGACTGCCGAGGCGGGCGAGACGCTTGCCGACGGGGCGGTTTCGGCTGTGGTCGCAGCGGACCCGGTGAATACCCTGGAGGCCACTGCGATCGAAACCGAACCCGCGCCGCTCGACAGCGACGGTGATGGCGTCGTCAACGAGATCGATCGCTGTGCAGACACCCCGCCAGGCAAGGTCGTCGACGACGCGGGATGCAGCTTCGCGGGTGTGGTTGAGGGCTTGTACTTCGCCAGCAGCTCCTCCGACCTGGACAGTGCGTCTCGCGCGGTGCTTGACGCGATCATCTTCGAGTTGCTCAAGCACCCGACCGTGTTGCTCGAAGTGCAAGCCCACACCGACAACCGTGGGCCGGCGCGGGGCAACCTCGAACTGTCACAGGCCCGTGCCGAGGCGGTGGTGCGGTACATGATCCAGGGCGGCATCAGTTCGACGCGGCTTCGGCCGGTGGGCTACGGCGAGTCCCGGCCGGCATTTCAGAACGCCACGGAAGAGGGGCGGCGTCGAAACCGGCGCGTCGAGTTCCGCACCATCGAGCAGCCGCGTCAGTGAGGGCGCACCACACCCCTACGCGTTGACGAAGTCGGTGCCTTCAAGCGCATCGTAGGGCAGCGCGACCGGGGCCAATGGACAATCCGGGCCCTCGATGTCGAGGCTCAGTTGAGACCTGAGGTGCTCCAGGCGCAGCACCACGGCCAGCAGCAGGCCGTCGCCAGAGCGCTCCGCGGCGAGCACTTCTCCAACACCGGATTTCGACTCGGACTTGATTGCCGAGCCGGGCCCGACGGGCGCGTCTGTCGGCACCGCGTCGACGTGGTAAAGCAGCATCCGGCGTTTCTGCTTTCCGAGGTAGCGTGTGCGGGCCACGATTTCCTGTCCCGGGTAGCAACCTTTGCGGAAGCTCAGCCCGTCGATCAGATCGAGGTTCAGCATTTGTGGCACGAAGCGGTCCACCGCATCGCCTGCCAGGATCGGTTCACCGGCGAGCAGGCGGGATGCACGCCACAGTGCGTCGGTCGCCGTTGGGGTGTCCGGTGGCAATGCTGCTCGTACCGAGTCCAGTGAGCCGGCTTCGCCCAAGGCGATCCAGGACGGTGTCGGGCCGGGCAGGCGACCCACCCAGCTCTCGCCGTGAACGCATCCTTGGCCAGGCACGTCGGGCAGTTCACCGGCGCTCGCGTCGGCCGCTCCGCCACCGAGGATCGCGATCGGCGCGCCGATCGTCCACCTGTCGATTGTGACGTCGGCGCGCAACACGAACATCGACAAACGTTTGCGGAACGCCGGCGCGACGGACTCGGGCACGAGCATCATGAAACCGTCTCCGCGTCGAATCAGGTGAAACACAGCAAGCAGGCGCCCTTTGGGTGTGCAGTACCCGTTCAACTGGACACCGTAATCCGGCAATGCAGCGACGTCGTTGCAGAACTGGCTTTGCAGAAAAGCCGCCGCATCGGTACCCGCTACGTGCAACACCGTGATTTCTGACAGTGTGGCTACAACAGTCGGGTTGATCTGGTCAGTGAACCGATCGACGGAAGTTGCATCTGATGGCTGCATGGTCACGCCTCCACGCGTGGCGGTGGGTCGCATCGAAGTGCACTAAAATGCCGGTGCCCGGCGCGGCCGAGCTGCACGACAGTGGTGCAGAATGCTTCATATTGTGGCGCCGGTTTGACGCAGGATAGACTAGCGATGATGAATCAGACACCCAACGACACAGACATGGACTCCCAATCGAAACCGGAAACGGGCACTGATCCTGCGGTGAGATCAGATGTTGCCGAAAACGCGGGTGCGGATGCAAATGATTCGCAATTTCAGTCCCCGCCCGCCGGGCACCCGCAGTCGTCGGAAAAACCGGCGGAAGTCGGTGGGCCGCGGGGGCCGGAGCCCACGCGTTACGGCGATTGGGAGCTCAAAGGGCGCTGCATCGATTTCTGAGTCCGTTCAGGGCAACACCACCTGCCAACACACTGCACCGAAGGTAGCCACCGATGGCCTGGACTGACAAGCGACCCATGTCGCCACACCTGCAAATCTACAAATTGCCGATGACCGCAGTGCTTTCCGTGCTCCACCGAGGTACCGGTGCTGCGCTCGGCGTGGGCGGTCTGCTAATCGTCTGGATACTCGCGCGCGCAGCCGGTGGGGAGGACGACTTCGCGGCAGCAAACTGGGTGCTGAGCAGCCTGCTTGGCAAGTTGGTGCTGTTCGGATTTACCGCAGCGCTGTACTACCACTTTTGCAACGGTATCCGTCATCTGCTGTGGGATATCGGTTGGGGGCTCGACCTGAAGACCTCAAAGCACAGCGGGCAAGCTGTCCTGGGTGTGAGCTTGTCACTGACTGCGCTGACCTGGCTCGTCGCCCTCTAGGAGACCACTATGAGCACGACGCAAATGCGCACGCCGCTGTCGCGCGCGAAAGGCTGGGGTTCGGCCAAGTCCGGCACTCACCACTTTTGGGTGCAGCGGCTGACCGGCATCGCCTTGATCCCGTTGACGCTGTGGTTCTGTTTCGGTTTGGCCTCGTTGCCGAGCATGGCCTACAGCGACTTTACTGCCTGGGTCGGCTCGCCGTTCAACTCGGTCATGCTGATCCTGACTTTGATGGCGGTGTTCTACCACTATGCGCTTGGCTTGCAGGTCATCATCGAAGACTACGTGTCCGATCATGCAGTGCGCACTGCCGCGATCATCGCGAGTCACTTCGTCTGCATCATTCTGGGTGTCGTCGGGGTGTTTTCGGTTATTCGAATTTCGCTGGGAGTCGCTGGATGAGCGCCTACAACATCATTGAACACCATTACGATGTGGTGATTGTCGGTGCCGGGGGCGCCGGCTTGCGCGCGACGCTCGGCATGGCGGCAGCCGGACTGAACACCGCGTGTGTGACGAAGGTCTTTCCCACACGGTCACACACGGTGGCTGCTCAGGGCGGCATGAGTGCGTCGCTCGGCAACATGGGGCCGGACGACTGGCGCTGGCACATGTACGACACCATCAAGGGTTCCGACTGGCTCGGCGACCAGGACGCGATCGAGTACATGTGTCGCGAGGCGGTACCCGCGGTGCTCGAGCTCGAGCACTACGGTGTGCCGTTCTCGCGCACCGAAGACGGCCGAATCTACCAGCGGCCCTTCGGTGGCATGACCCAGAACTTCGGTGAGGGTCCGGCGGCACAACGCACCTGCGCGGCGGCCGACCGCACCGGGCACGCGATTCTGCACGCCTTGTACCAGCAGTCGCTCAAGCACCAGGCGCAGTTCTTCATCGAGCACTTTGCGGTCGACCTGATCATGGACGACGGCGAGTGTCGCGGTGTCGTGTCGTGGGACCTCGCGACCGGTGACATGCACGTGTTCCGCGCCCACCAGACCGTGCTGGCAACCGGTGGCTGCGGGCGCACGTACTTCTCTTGCACGTCGGCTCACACCTGCACCGGCGACGGCGGCGCCATGGTGCTGCGGGCCGGCTTGCCACTGCAGGACATGGAGTTCGTTCAGTTCCACCCCACCGGCATCTACGGGGCGGGTGTGCTGATCACCGAGGGCGTGCGCGGCGAGGGCGGTTACCTCACCAACAGCGACGGCGAACGTTTCATGGAGCGCTACGCGCCGAACGCCAAGGACCTCGCATCTCGCGATGTGGTGAGCCGGTCGATGACGATGGAGATCAACGACGGTAAAGGCGTCGGCAAGGACGGTGACCACATCCACCTCAACCTTCAACACCTCGGCGCCGACGTGATCAATGCTCGCCTGCCCGGAATCTCCGAGAGCGCCAAGATATTCGCCGGAGTCGATGTCGCCAAGGAACCGATCCCGGTGCTGCCGACGGTGCACTACAACCTGGGCGGCATCCCGACCAACTACCACGGTGAGGTCGTCACCTTGAAAGACGGTGACGCCGACACGGTGGTGCCTGGCCTCATGGCGATCGGCGAGGCGGCGTGTGTGTCCGTGCACGGCGCCAACCGGTTGGGGTCCAATTCGCTGCTCGATCTCATCGTGTTCGGGCGCGCCGCGGCCTTGCGCGCCGCGGAGACCGTGACGGCGGGTGCGCCGCACAAGGCAATGGCACGCGACCAGGCGGCGTCCTTCAGCCTCGACCGCCTCGACGCGGTGCGCAACGCCAGCGGCGGCACGGGCGCCGCCGAGCTGCGATTGAGCATGCAACGCTCGATGCAGCAGCACGCGGCTGTGTTCAGGACCGGCGAATCGCTGTCGCAGGGTGTCGAAAAGGTCGCAACCGTATACGATGGCTTTTCAGATATCGGCGTGACCGACCGATCACTGGTCTGGAACACCGACCTTGTGGAGACCCTGGAACTCGAGAACCTGCTCGCGCAGGCGGTGACCATCGTCGGTGGCGCTGCGCGCAGGCCCGAGAGCAGGGGCGCACATGCGCGCGAGGACACGCCGGACCGGGACGACGAAAACTGGATGAAACACACCCTGGCCTGGGTGGACGAAAAAGGTCAGGTCAGTTACGACGACAGATCCGTCCACATGTACACACTGACCGACGACGTCGACGTCTTCCCACCGAAAAAACGCGTCTACTGAGGAAACAGAGCAATGGCTGAATTCAAGCTACCTGCGAACTCCATTCCCAAGGGCGGAAAAACCTACAAGGCACCGGCCGGAGCGACCCGAGTGCGCACGTTCAAGGTGTACCGCTACGACCCGTCCACCGGTGACAACCCGAGTGTCGACAGCTACGACGTCGACCTTGACGGTTGCGGCCCGATGGTTCTGGACGCGTTGATGAAGATCAAGAGCGAGATCGACCCGACGTTGTCGTTTCGGCGCTCCTGCCGGGAGGGCATCTGCGGCTCGTGCGCGATGAACATCGGCGGCCAAAACACGCTCGCGTGCACTGCAGGTATCGAGGACTACAAAGGCGACATCGCGATTTTCCCCTTGCCGCATCAGCCGATCGTGCGCGACCTGGTGTCCGATCTGACCAACTTCTACGCACAGTACGCGTCGGTTGAACCCTGGTTGAAGACGGACACGCCCGCCCCGAGTGGGCGCGAGCGGCTGCAGAGCCCGGAAGACAGAGAAAAGCTCGACGGTCTGTACGAGTGCATCTTGTGCGCGTGCTGCTCCACCAGTTGCCCGAGTTACTGGTGGAACTCGGATCGCTACCTGGGACCGGCTGCGCTCCTGAATGCCTATCGGTGGATTGCGGACTCCCGGGATGAGCACACCGGCGAGCGATTGGACGCGCTCGAAGATCCCTTCAAGTTGTACCGCTGTCACACCATCATGAACTGCACCAGTGCCTGCCCCAAGGGACTGAACCCGGCCAAGGCGATTGGCGAAATCAAGAAAACCATGGTGATGCGCCAGTTCTAGCGCGACCCGATTCGGCGCGCCCGCAGTCTCCCCTTCGGGCATTCACGACTGGCTTGCCAATCGGCACGCCGACCCAGGCTCGCTGTCCTCCGGCTCAGTACGGCATCGGGTGCGCTCGGTGGGCCGTGTCGATGGCTTTCAGCACGTCGTCGCCGAGCGGGGCCGACGCGGCGGCCAGCACCTCATCCAACTGCGCCGCATTCGTTGCGCCGACGATGGTCGATCCCACGAAGGGGCGGTGCTGGCAAAAGCGCAAGGCCAGTTCGATGGCTGATATCCCGTGCGAGTCTGCGATGCCGCGGTAGGCGGCCACGGCGGGCCACACCCGGTCAGTGATACGGCCACTGAGGTCGGGCACGATCGATCGGCGCGAGCCTTCGGGTGTCGTGTCTGGGCTGTATTTTCCGGTGAGTAGACCGGTCGCCAGGGGCGAGAACGCGAGCAAGTCGACACGTTCGTTGTGGGCGAGCTCCGCCAGGTCGGTGTCGAAAGAACGGCACAACAGAGAGTATTCGTTCTGGATGCTCTGCACCCGCGGCATGTTCTGCTCCTCGCTCAATCGCAGCCACTGCGCTGCGCCCCAGGCACTCTCGTTTGACAGGCCGAGGTATCGCACCTTGCCATCACGAACAAGGCTATCTGCGGTTTTCAGTACCTCGCCGATGTGGTCGATGAAAGCGGTCTTGGACTGCTGCGTGGGGTCGTACTGCCAGTTCTGGCGAAAGTGGTACGAACCGCGGTTGGGCCAGTGCAGCTGGTACAGGTCGATCACATCGGTGCGCAGCCTGCGCAGCGAGCCGTGCACGGCCTCGACCAGGGTGGCCGCATCGATGCCCGCGCCATCACGCACAAAACCAGGGTTGTTGCCGGTGATCTTGGTGGCCACCAACACCTTGGCGCGGTTGCCGTCTCGCGACAGCCACTCGCCGATGATGGTCTCGCTGCGACCGACGGTGTCGGCGCTGATCGGGTTGACCGGGTACATCTCGGCGGTGTCGACAACATTGATGCCGTGCGCGATTGCGGTGCTCAGTTGGTTGTGGGCATCGGCCGACCCGGTTTGCGTACCGAAGGTCATGGTGCCGAGACAGAGTGGAGAGACGACGAGGTCGCTGGTGCCGAGTTGGCGCATGGGCAGTCCGATGGGCAAAACCACAGGGTAGCACCGCGACCGGCTGCCGCCGCGGTGGTGACAACCGTCGCGACAGTATCGGCTGGTTCGACGCGGCGACCCGCCGCTGCGCCGACGGTCGCCGGGCGCCCGGCAGGGTAGCGAGCGCAAGCTCGCGGTGCTCAGCCGCCAGCGGCCTGCACTTCGACTTGAACGAGCGTGCGGTTGTCCGCACTGTGCGGCCCGTTGTACACGCTGTAGACCTCGCGGCACTGCGCGCCCGGTGTCAGCCCGGCGGCGGCGATGTCGGCGAACAACGGCGCGTAGGTGCGGCTACCCATGTCCTCGAGGTCGCCCAGGTGCTCGCGCTGCACACAGCGCAGTGGCGTGAGTGTCACGGCGCGCAGTGCGCCGTCGTAGGTGGCGAGGTCGGCCTCCTCGAGCGGCTGTGCAACTTCGAGGGTGAAGCGCCGCTGCGGGTCGCCGTCGAGGTCGCGGTAGATGAACACGAGGGGCGCGTCCGGCGCGATGCGCTGGGCGGCAAGGTCGGCGTAGAGCGCCTGGACGGGACCGTCGACATCCCGGCTCAGCGTGGCGAGGCAGGTGTCGAGTGAGGTTGCGAGGGCGGTCTGGGCGGTGAGGGTATCGATCTGCATGGTGGGCTCCGGTTCGGTGTGCCGGTGCAGTGTCCCCGCGTCCCCTGACAGTCCTGTGTCAGGAGCGTTTCGCCCCGGGAGCGGCGCCGACCTCGCGCGGGGCGAGGCCGGCACCGCCATCGCGCTAGCGGGCCAGCGCGTCGGTCAGAAAGGCGTCGATCGCCTCGGCAAACGCCGTGTGCTTCGCGTCGCGCTCGGCGGTGCCCCGTTCGCAGACCACGGCGTCCTCGGGTTCCTCGTCGCGGAGGATCGCGAGGCCGATGTCGGTGCAGACGCCGAGGTAGTCGAAGTGACCCACGTCCGGCAGGTCGAAGCGGTGTCGAACCCCCGCGGGCAGGCGCGCGGCCAGCGCCCGGGATTCACGCGCCTGATCGAGCTGTTCGCCGCGTGACGCGCCCATCACCAGCACTGGCACGCTGATGGCCTCGAGGCTCGCCTGGTCGAGCGATTGCGTGCCACCGAGGTCCATCGACACCACTGCCCGAACCCGCGGGTCGCGGTTGCTCATCGCCAATCGCGCGGTGTCTTCGACGTGGCCGATGTTGAGCTGTGCCAGTGCCTGGCAGTCGACGTGGCCGGGATCGGCGGCACACAGCTGGCGATGGCGCGCGTTGTCGCCGAGCGCGCCGGCGAGGCGCATCACGGTCAAACCCCCGAGCGAGTGCCCGGCTGCGGCCACGCGGTCGGCGTCGACGTGGTTGCGCCACTCGGGTGCCTCGAGCAGGGCGTCGAGCAATCGAGAGAGGTCGCGCGGTCGCTCCCAGAGCTTGCGAGATTCGCTCGGTCGGCGGTCGCGTGTGGTGCTGCCGGGGTGGTTGACAGCAGCGACCAGGTAGCCGCGTTGGGCCAGTCGGCGCGCCAACCAGGCCTGGTTGCGCGTGTTGCCGTACATGCCGTGAGACACCAGCAGCACCGGGTGCGCCCCGCGCGCCGGTGTGGCGTTCTCGACCGCGTCGACGGGGGCCCAGACCGGGTTCCCCAGCACGCGGGCCTCCGGTGCGTCCGATGCGGTTGGGTACCAGACCCAGCCAGTCAAGGCCCGCTCTCCGTTCGAGTCCGGCACGCTGAGGTGAGTCATGCCAACGCGCGTGTCGGTGGCGGCATCGGCGGCGAATGCGGGTGTCTGAGTTGCCAGGGCGAGCGCGCTGGCGGCCAGCGCTGCGGCGAGCGGTTGAGTGAAATGGCGTGTGTACATGAGTGGTTCTCGCTGTGTGAGGTGCCGTCACAGCATCGGCGGCGGCCCCGCAGCCCGCGTCCAGGAAACGGATGTGCGACGTCGCAGATGCGGGTTTTGCTAACATGCAACCTGGTCGAGACCGCACACACCGTCGCCATGTTGCTGATTCCCTTTCCTTTTTTGACTGCTGCGGTGTTGCTGACGCTGTTGCTCGCGCTGCGGGCGAACCGCCCGCGAGGGGCGGTCTCGATCAGCTATGCCGAGGGCTTCTTCGCTCTGGCGGCGCTGCAATCGATCCTCCTTGGCCTGCGTCACGGCTACGCACTCGACCTGCTCGGTGCGTTGCTGCCGGTCACGGCGGTGTTGTTGCCACCGTTGGCCTACGCGAGCTTCGTGCGGCCGGCCTTCGGCCGCGGTGCGTGGCCGCACGCCGTGCCGGTTGGGGCGGTGGCCCTCGCGCTGGTTGCGTTCCCACCGGCCATCGACCTGATCGTGCCGCTGACCTTTCTGGTCTACGCGGCGCTGTTGGCGCGCTTCGGTTTGCGTGGTGAGCAGGCGATGCCCTGGGCGCGGCTTGGCGACATGGCCTCGAGCCGCCTTGCGCTCTGGGTGGTCGTGGTGGCGCTGGTGAGTTCCTGTGGTGCGGATATCGCGATCGCGATCGATTTCGGTCGCACCGGCGGTGCCAACCTCGGCCGTATCATGGGCGTGGTGCAGGCGCTTACGGTGGTCGGTGTCGCCGTGCTGCTCTGGCGCAGTGTGCCCCCCGGCGAGCCCGCGGGGGAGGGTGCGGTGGACGACTCGGGCGACGGTGCCGCCCGGCGCACTGCCGACTTCGCCACCGTGGATGCGGGCGTTCGGGCACACACCTTGTACCTCGACCCGGACCTCAACCTGCAACGGCTCGCGCGCAAGGTGGGTGTGCCGACCAAGCGGGTCTCGGCCGCGGTCAACGCGGTCGAGGGCATGAACGTCTCGCAGTGGATCAATCGCTTGCGCATCGAGCATGCACAGGCGCTGTTGGCGGCGCCCGAGCGGGCGGTCACCGACGTGATCTTCGAGAGTGGGTTCAACACCAAGTCGAGTTTCAACCGCGAGTTCAAGCGCGTCACCGGCACCACCCCGAGTGCCTGGCGCGCGGGGCAGCCCGGCTCAGCGCGCGGTGGCGTGGTCTGACAACGCCCGAACCAGTGTGTGCCACTGCGCGGGCGCGTCGCCGCCGTCAATGCGCTGCACGCCAGTCGTGTACTGCAGCAGCCAGCGGCACAGGTACTCGGTGTGCGCGCACATGAACCGCATGTGAACGCCGTCGTCGTGCGTCTCGGCGTCGATGAACCCGTGTCGGTAGCGCTCGGCCCCAACGACGTGTGCCATGCGGGTGTCGAACACCACGGTGATCGGTGTGAGTGCCTCGGTCGAACCGAGTGTGGCGAGGTAGTCTTCGATGCCGGTGCGCCGATCGGCCGGCACGTGCTCGGCCTGCAGGTGGGCCTCGCGAATGCGGTCGAGGCGGAAGTCGCGGTAGGCCGCGCGACGGCGACACCAGGCAATCAGGTGCCAGTGCTGGCTGTAGTGGCACACGCCAATCGGCTCGACAGCCCGACGCGATGCCGGTCGCGTCGGCGGGCAGTAGTCGAGCTCGACGACGCGGCGCTCGGTCAGCGCGTGTTGCAGCAGGCCAAGCCAGCCGTCGCCCTGGCCGCTCGGGGTCGGCGTGTTGCCGTCCGGCAGGGCGACGGTGTCGATGAAGTCCGTCAGCCGTCGCCGCTCCACCGGCGCCAGCGCCGTCAGCACCTTGTCCATGGCCCGCGTCGCGTCCTCCGCCACCCGGCCACCGAGGCGTGTGGCCGCGAACTTCGCGGCAATCGCGAGCGCGAGGGCCTCGTCGCTCTGGACATTGACCGGCGGCAGGCGGTAGCTGCGGTCGAGCCGGTAGCCGACGCCGGGCTCGCCCAGGATCGGAATGCCCGCGGCTTCGAGCGCGCGAATGTCCCGGTAGATCGAGCGCTCGCTGACCCCGAAGCGTTCGGCCAGGTCGGCGGCGCGCACCTGGCGGCGGCCTTGCAACAACACCAGGATGGCGTTGACGCGGTCGAAACGTTTGATGGTCGGGCCCCCTCGGCTGCGTGCGCGCCAGTATCTGGCTGGCGTGGTGTGGCCGCAAGCCGGTCGGGTCTGGCCCAGGGCACGTCGGTCGGTGGGCTGGCCCAGCTCAGGGTGCCGGTCAGCCCGGCCACGCCACCGACGGTGTTGAGGTAGACGTGCGGCGGGGTGGGCAGCGAATCGTCGATGACCTCGGGATCGCACTCGGCGCTGTCGAACGGCAGCGTGGACTGTACCTGGGCGACCGGGACGGTGAGATGGCTGCCGAGTGGGGTGTGGGTCAGCGGGCCCGTCCCCGACGCCGGACTCGGCAGCGGCAGGCCGACGGGTGGCATGGCGCCAGCCGTGGTCACCGTGGCGGTGTCGACCAACCGGGTGTACTGCGCTGTGACGGTGCTGTCGCGGCCACAGAGCGCGTCGACGCTGGCGAAGCGCTGCAGCGAGGCGACCGAAAACCAACCGCCGGGCGGTTCTCCACGCTCGGGTTGCCGGGGTTGATGCTGAGTGTGGTGCAGCCTTCGATGGCGCCGTCGAGGCTGCGCAGGGCCGCGTCGGTGATCCACAGCGGGAGCCGCGGTGCAGTGGCGTGCATCGCGGCCGCGCTGCCCTGTCAGGGCAATGCCGGTGTGCGGCTGCTGCCACTGTCGCAACCGGCGAGTGCCATGCACACCGCAGTGCAGCACAACGCGGTGGCGTGCCGGGTTCGCGCCACAATATTCGCTTTTGTCCGCATCAATGGGCCCCAACTTGCTAAGATAGTGGGTTTTCTCGGCTGCGCTTGCGGCCTTTCAGACGAGTAGCGACCATGCCGGTAATCACGCTGCCTGACGGCAGTCAGCGAGAGTTCGATGCGCCCGTGTCAGTGCACGAGGTGGCAGCAAACATAGGGCCGGGGCTTGCCAAGGCCGCGGTGGTCGGCAAGGTCGATGGCACCCTGGTCGACACCCACCACGTGATCGCCGAGGATGCGCAGCTCGCCATCGTCACCGCCAAGGACGACGAGGGCGTCGAGGTGATACGCCACTCCTGCGCGCACCTGATGGCGCAGGCGGTGCAACAGCTCTACCCCGGAACGCAGGTCACCATCGGGCCGGTGATCGAAAACGGCTTCTACTACGACTTCGCCACGGTCGAACCGTTGACCGAGGACGACCTCGGCAAGATCGAGGCGCGCATGGCCGAGCTCGCCAAGCAGCAGATCCCGATCGAGCGCTCGCTGATCGGTCGGGACGACGCCGTGGCGTTTTTCACCGACAAGGGCGAGGCGTACAAGGCCGAGATCGTCGACTCGATTCCCTCCAACGAGGACCTCAGCCTCTACACGCAGGCAGAGTTTGTCGACCTCTGCCGCGGTCCGCATGTGCCGAACACCGGGTTCATCAAGGCGTTCAAGCTGATGAGCGTTGCCGGCGCTTACTGGCGCGGTGACAGCAACAACGCCATGCTCCAGCGCGTGTACGGCACCGCCTGGGCGGACAAAAAGGCCCTGAAGGCCTACCTGCACCAGCTCGAAGAAGCCGAGAAGCGCGACCACCGCAAAATCGCGAAACAGCAAAACCTGTTTCACCTGCAGGAAGAGGCGCCGGGTATGGTGTTCTGGCACCCGAACGGCTGGACACTCTGGCAGCAAGTCGAGCAGTACATGCGTCAGCAGCAGAGCGACCACGGCTACCTGGAGATCCGAACGCCGCAGATTATTGACCGCTCCCTGTGGGAGAAGTCCGGGCACTGGGAAAAATACGCGGAGAACATGTTCACGACGCAGTCGGAGGACCGCGATTACGCGGTGAAACCGATGAACTGTCCGGGCCACGTGCAGGTCTTCAACCAGGGCCTGCGTAGCTACAGAGACCTGCCGCTGCGTTTTACCGAGTTTGGTCTTTGTCATCGCAACGAGTTGTCCGGCGCTCTGCACGGCATCATGCGGGTGCGCGGCTTTGTCCAGGATGACGGCCACATTTTCTGCACTGAGGAGCAGATTCTCAGTGAGAGCCTCGCATTCATCGACTTTTTACACCGCATTTATGCTGACTTCGGCTTCGACGACATCATCTACAAGCTGTCAACGCGGCCGGAGAAACGCGTCGGCTCGGACGAGACCTGGGACCGCGCCGAGAAGGCCCTGGCCGAGGCGCTCGACGCCAAGGGCATCGACTGGGAGGAGCTGCCGGGCGAGGGCGCCTTCTACGGGCCGAAGATCGAGTTTTCGCTCAAGGACACCATCGGCCGCGTCTGGCAGTGCGGCACCTTGCAGGTCGATTTCAACATGCCGGGTCGACTTGGGTCTCAATATGTCAACGAGGCGGGCGAACGCGATGTGCCCGTACTTCTCCACCGCGCAACCATCGGTTCCTTCGAGCGCTTCATCGGCATCCTGATCGAGCACCACGCCGGGCGCTTCCCGGCCTGGCTGGCCCCCGAGCAGGCGGTGGTGCTGAACATCACAGACGCGCAGGGCGAGTACGCTGAAAACACCGCCAAAGCCTTGCAGGACAAGGGCTTTCGGGTCTCGGCGGACTTGAGGAACGAGAAGATCGGATTTAAGATACGCAATTACACTTTGCAACGTGTGCCGTATCTGCTCGTTGTCGGCGACCGGGAGATGGACGCCGGCTCCTGTGCGGTGCGCACCCGAGACGGCGAGGACCTGGGCACGATGTCGATCGATGCCTTTGCCGAGCGGCTCGGCACCGAGGTCGCCAACCGCGGCCGAACAACTGAAGAGGGATAGCGCAATAGCTGCAAAAAACCGACTGCGGCACAACGGTGAAATCACCGTACAAACCGTTCGACTGATCACCGCCGATGGCGAACAAGCCGGCATCATGTCCATACGCGACGCCTTGTCCGCCGCCGAAGAGGCCAGTCTCGACCTCGTCGAGATCGCCCCCCAGTCCGACCCGCCGGTGTGCCGGATCATGGACTTCGGGCGGTACCGGTTTGAGCAGTCCAAGAAGCAGAACGCTGGCAAGAAGAAGCAGAAGCAGCAGCAGGTCAAGGAGATCAAGTTCCGGCCCGGTACCGAGGACGCCGATTACCAGGTCAAGCTGCGCAAGCTGACCGAGTTCATCGAAAACGGTGACAAGGCGAAAGTCACGCTGCGGTTCCGCGGGCGCGAGATGGCGCACCGGGAGCTGGGGCTCCAACTGTTGCAGCGTGTGGAGCAGGATCTCGACGAGATCTCCACCGTTGAACAGAAGCCGCTCCTCGAGGGGCGGCAGATGGTCATGATGCTCGCGCCCAAGCGCAAGTGATCATGGCCTGATGGCCCGGCCGCGGCTAGCCGCGCGCAGGGCCCATTGCCCCCGTCTCAGTACCACTCCGACTGAGCGGGGCCAGAAAAACACAACACAGGAAACGGGAGTTGACATGCCGAAGATCAAAACGCTTCGGGGCGCGGCCAAGCGCTTTCGAAAAACCGCGAACGGGTTCAAGCACGCCCAGTCGTACAAGCGTCACATTCTCACCAAGAAGGCCAGCAAGCGGAAACGCCAGCTCGGACCCAAGCACCAGGTGGAAGCCTGCGATGTTGCGTCCGTCAAGCAAATGCTGCCCCACGTCTGACCCGAGGTAGAGAACCATGGCTCGAGTGAAACGCGGCGTCACGGCACGTGCACGCCACAAGAAAATTCTGAAGAAGGCCAAAGGCTACCGCGGCGCGCGCAGCCGGGTCTTTCGCGTTGCCAAACAGGCAGTCACCAAGGCGGGACAGTACGCCTACCGCGACCGTCGCCAGCGCAAGCGTCAGTTCCGCGCACTCTGGATCGCCCGCATCAACGCGGCGGCCCGCATGTGCGATCTGTCCTACAGCCGCTTGATCGACGGGCTCAACAAGGCCAACGTCGAGGTCGACCGCAAAGTGCTGGCGGACCTCGCCGTGCACGATTTTCCGGCCTTTGAAAAGCTCGCAGAGCAAGCCAAAGCCAACCTCGGCACGGCCTGAGCCGTCGCCCTCGCAGCTTGTACTGCGACCGTCAGCCGATGAACAGCTGACAGCACCGAAGGGAGTGGCTTGGCCACTCCCTTTTTTTTGGAAGAGACGATGAAAGATTCGATCGGAAATCTGTTGCAGAGCGCGGTCAGGGCGATCTCCGACAGCAACGACCTCAAAGAGTTGGAAAACCTGCGCGTGGCCTACCTCGGCAAGAAGGGTCAGGTCACGGCGCTCATGCAACAGATGCGTGATCTGCTCGCCGAGGAGCGGCCCAAGTTCGGCGCTCAGGTCAACGAGATCAAGGTGGAGATTGCCGCCGCGCTGGAGCGCCAGAGGGCCGTGCTGGCCGAGGCGGGCATGAGTGCGCGCATCGAAGCCGAGCGGGTCGACGTCAGCTTGCCCGGCACGGGCGTGGCGCCCGGCGCGTTGCACCCGGTGACCCGCACGATCGAGCGCATCACCGCGCTGTTCGGCCAGCTCGGTTTTGCCGTGGCCGAGGGCCCCGAGATCGAGTCGGACTTCTACAATTTCGAGGCGCTCAACATCCCGCCGCACCACCCCGCGCGCGCGATGCACGACACCTTCTATTTCGGCGACGGGACGCTGTTGCGCACCCACACATCCAGCGTGCAGATCCGCCACATGCAGGGCGCGGGTGCGCCGTGCCGCGTGATCTCGCCGGGCCGCGTGTACCGCTGCGACTCCGACCAGACGCACACGCCCATGTTTCACCAGGTCGAAGGTTTGTACATCGACACGTCGGTGTCGTTCTCGGACCTGATGGGCCACCTTGAGACCTTCCTGACCCTGTTTTTCGATCAGGATGATGTGCGCATCCGCTTCCGCCCGTCGTATTTCCCGTTCACCGAGCCCTCTGCCGAAGTTGACATCAGTATCGGTGGCGGTGCCTGGCTTGAGGTATTGGGCTCCGGCATGGTGCACCCGAATGTGTTGCGCGCCGTGAATGTCGACCCGGATGTCTACCGTGGCTACGCCTTCGGGCTCGGTGTCGAACGGCTCGCCATGCTGCGCTACGGCGTGGATGACCTGCGCGTGTTCTTCGAGAACGACGTCCGTTTTCTGCAGCAGTTCGGCTGAGGGGCAAGGCGATGAAATTTTCCGAAAGGTGGTTGCGCGAGTGGGTCAACCCGGCGGTTGACACCGACGGCCTGGCCGAGCAACTGACGCTGCTGGGCTTGGAGGTCGACGATCTGGAACGGGGCGCGGCCCTCGGTGACAAGGTCATCGTGGCCGAGATCCTCTCCACCGAGCAGCACCCCGATGCCGACCGACTGCGCGTCTGTCAGGTGGACACCGGGGCGGGTACCGTCCAGATCGTCTGTGGCGCGCCGAACGCGCGGACGGGCTTGCGCGCGCCATTGGCCCTGCCTGGCGCCCGGTTGCCCGGCGGCATCAAAATCAAGAAAAGCAAACTGCGTGGCGTGGCTTCGGAAGGCATGCTCTGCAGTGCGCGCGAATTGGAGCTGAGCGAGGAAGACGCGGGCTTGTACGAGTTCGCTGACGACGCACCGGTCGGCACCGCGGTGGTCGACTACCTCGGGCTCGATGACGTCACCTTCGACATCGACCTCACGCCGAACCGGGGCGACTGTCTGTCGATCCGCGGCGTTGCCTTCGATCTCTCGGCACGTAACGATTTGGCGGTGAACGCCGTCGAAATCCCCGACATCGCGGCGACGCAGGACCAGTGCCTGCCGGTGTCGATTGCGCCGAACTCGGGCTGCGTGCGCTTCGCCGGCCGTGTCATCCGGGGCGTCAAGGCGGACGCGCCGTCACCGGCGTGGCTGGTGGAAAAATTGCGCCGGTCGGGTGTGCGCAGCATCTCGCCGATTGTCGACCTGACCAATTACGTGATGTTCGAGCTCGGCCAGCCGATGCACGCCTACGACCTCGCCACGCTCGACACCGGCATCACCGTGCGCGGCGCCGACGGCGCCGAGTCGGTGACCTTGCTGGACGAGCGCGTTGTGACTCCTGAGGCCGGCACCGTCCTGATCACCGACGGGTCCGGCCCGATCGGTCTCGGCGGCATCATGGGCGGGCTCAGCACCGGGGTCAGCGACGGCACGACCGACGTGTTTCTCGAAGCCGCGTTGTTCCACCACCTCGCGATCGCCGGCAAACCCCGCGCACTCAACGCGCACACCGATGCGGCGGCCCGGTTCGAACGCGGTGTCGAGCGCGGCCTGCAGGAGCAGGCGATCGAGCGCATGACCGCGCTGGTTCTCGACATCTGCGGCGGGGAGCCCGGCCCGATCGACGTGGTCGAGAACGCCGACTACCCGGCGGAGGCGGTGTGCATCCGGTTGCGCCGGGCACGCATCCCGGCGGTGCTCGGCTGCGCCTTCGACGACGCCGAGGTGAGCGCGATACTGGGCCGGCTCGGTGTCGCCTTGCAGCCGGCGGAGGACGGGTGGGACGCGGTGCCGCCAGCCCGCCGCTACGACCTGCGCATCGAGGAGGACCTGATCGAGGAGCTCGCGCGCATTCGCGGCTTTGACAGCATCTCGCGCACCAGCCCGGACACGGCGTTGACGATGCGCGCGGTGTCGGAAACGTCAACCCCCGTCGCCGCGCTGCGGTCGGTGTTGGTCGAGCGCGGGTACCTCGAGGCGGTGACCTACAGCTTTGTCGACCCGGCGTTGCAATCCCAACTGATCCCCGGTGTCGATGCGATTCCACTTGCCAACCCGATCTCGAGTGACCTCGCGGTCATGCGCACCAGTTTGCTGCCCGGACTCGTGCAGGCGCTGCAGCGCAACCAGCACCGCCAGCAGCCGCGTGTGCGGTTGTTCGAGCTCGGTCGCCGCTACCTGCGCGACCCGGCGGGTGCGGTTGTCGAGACGCCCCTGGTCGCCGGTGTCGCCTGCGGCGGCGTGGGGGCCGAGACCTGGCGGGACAACACCGAGGTGGACTTCTTCAGCGTCAAGGCCGACCTCGAGGCCCTCGTGGCGCGCTCGGGCGCAGTCCTGCGCTGTGCTGCTGGCGAGCACGCCGCCTTGCACCCGGGACGCTGCGCCGAGGTGCTGATCGACGGCAAACCCGCCGGTTGGCTCGGCGAGTTACACCCGACACACATCGAATCGCTGGGACTCAGCACGCGCCCGGTGGTGTTCGAGGTGGCACAGGACGCGCTGTCCGGCGGCCAGTTGCCGACCTTTGCAGGGTTGTCCAGGTTCCCGGCTGTCCGGCGTGACCTGGCGCTGGTGCTGGACGCGGCCATTCCGGTCCAAGGATTGCTGGATGTGGTAAGGCAGCACGCCGGTGCGACGCTGAGCGATCTCATCGTATTCGACGTGTACACCGGCGTAGGTGTAACCGATGGATGCAAAAGTGTTGCTTTGGGCTTGATTTTACAGGACTTTTCGCGCACTCTCAGTGAGCAGGATGTGGATGACGTGGTGTCCCGTGTCCTGGAGAACGTGGCAAAGGAGTTGGGCGCGAAGCTCAGGTAGACCGATCACATGGCATTGACCAAAGCCGATATCGCCGAAACCCTGTTCGACGACCTCGGGCTCAACAAGCGAGAGTCCAAGGAGCTGGTCGAGCAGTTCTTTGAAATGGTGCGTGTTGCGCTCGAAGAGGGCCGCGACGTCAAGCTGTCAGGGTTCGGCAATTTCATCCTGCGCGACAAGAAGCAACGCCCCGGACGCAATCCCAAGACCGGCGAAGAAATTCCCATTTCCGCGCGCCGCGTTGTGACCTTCCGCCCCGGCCAAAAGCTGAAAGCACGAGTAGAAGCCTATGCTGGAAGCCAACAGCAGCACTGAAAGCGAACTTCCGCCGATTCCCGGCAAGCGCTACTTCACCATCGGTGAAGTCAGCGAGCTGTGCGCGGTCAAACCCCATGTGCTGCGCTACTGGGAGCAGGAGTTTCCGAGCCTCAGTCCGGTCAAACGGCGCGGCAACCGACGGTACTACCAGCGTCACGACGTCATCCTCATCCGCCAGATTCGCAGCCTGCTCTACGACCAGGGCTACACCATCGGCGGCGCGCGCCAGCAGCTCACCAGCGAAGAGGTCCGCGACGACAACGCTCAGTCGGCCCAGCTGGCCCGCCAGCTCCGGTCCGAACTCGAAGACATCCTCCGTATCCTGAACACCTGACCGCACTGGTCAGTTTTTGTAGTCATTTTTCGCTGGCCACTACACAGATTTGACTCATATGGGTCAGTGTCTGCTAATCTGGTCGGACCAACGTGGTTGCGCCCAAGGGCAGGCCGGGTTGCCAGGAGACAGGGTATGAATCAATCTCAGCGCGGTACCCCGGTCAGGTCCCGTCCTGCAGGGGTTTGGATGATCTGCCTGTACCTGCTGCTGACCGAGGGCATTGCGCTGGGTGCGCTCGCGTTGAGCTGGTCACCGACCCTCGCGAACGAAGTGTTCGGGGCCGATGTCTACACCGAGCTCGACCCCATCCACCTCACCCTCATCGCGGCCAACACGGTGCTGTGGTTGACCGTTGCGTTCGACCTCTACCGGTTACGCCGCCGCGCGGCACGGTTGCTCGGCATTGCCTTCGTCGTCGGCGTGGTCGACATCTACTGGCAGGCGACCCACGGTTGGGTCGCGCACGAAGACCACGTGCAGTACCTCATCCAGACCGGCGCCGTGATTGCGTTCACCACGGGGGTCACCCTGCTGGTGGCCATACTGCTCTACGTGCAGCGGCTCGACCGTCGGGGTGTGCTGGCCTGATCTACCTCTCGCGCGCAGGTGCGGGCTGCGGTATAGTGGCGAGCTCGGTCGGGGCGTGGCGCAGTCTGGTAGCGCACTACAATGGGGTTGTAGGGGTCGGAGGTTCGAATCCTCTCGCCCCGACCAGGTTCGAACATCGCGAAAACAATCAAGCGGCCATCGGTCGCTTTTTTTGTGCGCCTCGGGCGTGGAAGGCATCATGAGTGGAAATGCGTTTGGCCGGTTGTTCACGGTGACCACCTGGGGCGAGAGCCACGGCCCCAACATTGGCGCGATCCTGGACGGTTGCCCGCCCGGGCTGGCGCTCAGCGAGGCAGACATTCAAGGCGACCTCGACCGGCGTAAACCGGGTCGCTCACGCCATGTCACGCAACGCAAGGAGAGCGATGCGGTTCGCATCGTCTCCGGTGTCTTCGAAGGCCGCACCACCGGCACGCCGATCGGGCTGATCATCGAGAACGAAGACCAGCGTTCCAAGGACTACAGCAAGATCGCCGATCGCTTCCGCCCCAACCACGCCGACTACGCCTACCAACAGAAGTACGGGGTCCGGGACTACCGGGGCGGAGGGCGCTCCTCGGCCCGCCAGACCGCGATGCGGGTGGCGGCCGGTGCGATCGCCAAGAAGTGGCTGCGCGAGCGCTACGGGGTGACGGTGCGCGCCTGCATCACCCAGATCGGGCGCATTGCGTTGCATGCCAACGCCTTCGACTGGACAGCGGTTGAAGACAACGACTTTTTCTGGCCGAACGCCGCGCAGTGTGCTGACCTCGACGCGTACCTGATCGAGATCCGCCGTCTCAAGGATTCCGTCGGCGCGCGGGTCGAGGTCGAGGCGACCGGGCTGCCACCGGGCTGGGGCGAGCCGATCTTCGACGGATTGGACGCGGACATCGCGCACGCGATGTTGAGCATCAACGCGGCCAAGGCGGTCTCGATCGGCGACGGATTCGATGTGGTTGGCCAGCGCGGCAGTGAACACCGCGATGAGGTCTCACCGACGGGGTTTCTCTCGAATCACTCCGGTGGTGTCCAGGGCGGCATCAGCTCGGGCCAGCCGGTGCGCGTGTCGGTTGCCTTCAAGCCGACGTCCAGCATCCAGGTGCCAGGACGCAGCGTGAATCTGGAGGGCGAGCCGGTGGACGTGGTCACGACCGGTCGTCACGACCCCTGCGTTGGCATTCGCGCCGTGCCCATTGTCGAGGCGATGCTGGCGCTGGTGCTCATGGACCACGCGCTGCGCCACCGGGCGCAGTGCGGTGATGTGGTGTCGGAAACGCCGGTGATTCCACCAAGCGCCGGCTAGTCCGCCCGTGTTGCCAGAACCGGGTCGCGTGCTCACAGGCCGAGGTACAAGCGTGTCCGGCACAGGGCGTGGGTTTCCTGACCGCCCCACCGGATCTTCAGGGTCTCGCCACGGTAGCAGGGCACCGCGAGCCGTCCGTCCTGTCGTGCCACGAAACGATCGCCGTTGATCGTCACGGTGGTGTCCGGTGTGTGGTTCTCGATCTCGAGAAAGGGATCGCGCACGGCGTACAACTGATGCAGCAGCATCGTTTGCAGCGCACCTGTGAGGAGCAGGGTGCGCAGGCTGGCGGACGGCATGTGCATGCGGCAGACCTCGTGTTCACGACGGTCTCCACTCGGGTGCAAGTTTCGCGCACAGCCCCCTCAGCCGTGTCTGGCCGAATCGGCTGCCACGCGGCACGGGGTCGGAGTGCCGCGGCGGGGTGCTCAGTCCGGCAGGACGGCGCCCGGGTTCAAGAGGTTGTGGGGGTCCAGCGCCTGCTTGATGGCGCGCATGGCAGCCAGTTTGCCCGGGTCGCCGTACTGCGCCAGTTGTCCGGTTTTCTGACGACCGACGCCGTGTTCGGCGCTGAACGAACCGCCGTGTGTGTCCACCAGGTCGTACACGATGCGTTTGACCTCGCCTGCCACATCCCGGAAATCGGCTTTGCTGGCGCCGGTTGGTGGGAAGCTGTTGAAGTGCAGGTTGCCATCGCCCACGTGGCCGAAGCAATTGATGCGCAACCGGCTGTCGAGCGCGCCCAGCGCGCGCTGGGCGTGGTCGATGAAATCCGGGATGGCGCTGATCGGCACCGAGATGTCAAAGCTTGCAACCGACCCCACCAGCCGATTGGCCTCGGGAATCGATTCACGCAGGTGCCACAGCGCCTGCCGCTGCGCCTCGTTGCTGGCGATAATGGCGTCGTCGACCAGCTCGGCCGAGGCGGCGTCGGCCAGCAGGTTGGCCACCGTGTCGCCGAGTGCGGGGTCGGGCCCGCTGGCGACTTCGGTCAGGACGTACCAGGGGCTCTCTTCGGTGAGCGGCATGCGGTGCGCGATGCCGGATTCGGCGAGGAATGCGATGCCTTGGTGCGAAATCAGTTCGAACGCGGTAACGCGCTCGCCGAGTGCCTGTTGCAAACGGTCGAGCAACGCCAGCGCGGCCCGTGGGTGTGGCACGGCCGCGAGGGTGGCGACGCGCTCATGCGGTTGCGGAAACAGCCGGAGCGCCGCCGCGGTGATAACACCGAGGGTGCCCTCGCTGCCAATCAGAAGTTGGCTCAGGGCGTAGCCGGTGTTGTCTTTTCTCAATCCACCGAGGTCGCTTACGACGGTGCCATCGGCCAACACGGCCTCGACGCCGAGACACAGGGCTCGGGCGTTGCCGTAGCGCAGCACGTTGACGCCACCGGCGTTGGTTGCAAGGTTGCCGCCGACGGTGCAGCTGCCCTCGGACGCCAGTGACAGGGGAAACAGCATCCCGTGGTCAGCGGCGCGTTGCTGCACGTCGTGTAGGGTCAGGCCTGCACCGCACACCAGTACCGCATCAAGGGCATCGATGCGGCGGATGTCGTTCAGGCGCGCGGTGCTCAGCAGCAGCGACGCGCGCACGGCCGTGTCGGTTTGCCCGCCGACCAGCCCGGTGCCACCGCCGTAGGGAATCACGGGGATGCGGTGAGCCGAGCACACTTGCAGGGCCTTGACCACCTGCGCTGTGGTGCGCGGTTCGGCGAGCCAGGGGCTGTGGCCGGTGAAGAGGTCGCGGGGTTCCTGCAAGCACGGCGCGGGGGTGGGTTTCACTGCGTCTTCGCCCAGGGCCGCCCGCAGCGCCGTCAACGCAGCGTCGGGGAGTGAACTCGAGCTCGTCATGCGGGGTCGGTCTCAGCGGTGGCCAGCGGGGTGAGCCAGGCGCGAAAGGCTGCGAGCGGAGGGTAGTCGCGGCGCGACGCTGGCCAGACCAGATGGTAGCCCGATTCGCTGGTGATCGGCAGGGGCAGTGCGGGCACCAACAAGCCGGCGTCGAGCTCGCCCTGGATCAGGAACTGCGGCAGCAGTGCGGTGCCGAGGCTCGAGATGGCGGCCTGCGCTGCCGTCGCGAATTGGTCGAACACCAGAAGCTCGTTGGCCTCGGCCACCACGCCGTGGTGGCCGAGCCAGCGTTGCCAGGCCCCCGCCCGGGTTTCGAGGTTCATGAGCGGCGCGCGCAACAGGTCGGCCGGTTGTTCGAATCGGTGGGTGCGCTTGAGCACGGGTGAGCAGGCGGGCAGCAGGGTTTCGCTCATCAGGTCCTGTTGCTCGGTGCCGGGCCAGGTGGCCCCGCCGACCGTGATGGCCGCGTCGAAGGGCGCCTCGCTCACGTCGAAAGGGCGGATGCGCGTGGTGAGGTTCAGGGTGACACCGGGGTGCTCTGTGACGAAGCTGGACAACCGTGGAGCGAGCCAGCGCGCAGCGAAGGTCGGTAGCACGGCGAGGTGCAGCGCACCGCCTTCGGGGTTGGCGCGCAGATTCAGCGAGGCGCTGGCCAGCTGCTCGAGCGCTGTGCGCACCTCGCGCGCGTAGCGGTCGCCGGCGGCGGTCAGCCGCACGCGTTGGCGCTCGCGTGCGAACAGCTGGGTTTCAAGCCGCCCTTCAAGCGCCGCCACTTGCTTGCTGACCGCGCTTTGCGTCAGCGCCAACTCGCGCGCAGCGGCACTGAAACTGCCGCAGCGGGCCGCCGCTTCGAAGGCGGACAACCAGTGCAGCGGTGGCAGGTAGCGGCGGGGCAGGGCCATGGTTCATTCCATCACGGCATGACATAGTGCCAGTTTATCGCGTCAATCGGCGGTCTGCTGGCCTATCATGCGCGTTGACTTCCGGACAGAGGACGACACCGTGGAACGACCTGAGCTTAGCGCCAAAGACGCGCCCGACCTGTCGAGTTTCAACTGGGCCGACCCCTTGCGGCTCGACGACCAGCTCAGCGACGAAGAGCGCATGATCCGCGACAGCGCCAACGCCTACGCGCAGGACAAGCTCCAGACACGCGTGACGGCGGCCTTCCGCGAGGAGTCGGTCGAACCCGAGATCTTCGCGGAAATGGGATCGGTCGGCTTGCTCGGCTCAACGATCCCGGAGGCCTACGGCGGCATCGGCGCGGGCTACGTCGCCTACGGCCTGGTGGCGCGCGAGGTCGAGCGGGTGGATTCCGGCTACCGCTCGATGATGTCGGTGCAGAGTTCGCTGGTCATGTACCCGATCTACGCCTACGGCAGCGAGGCGCAGCGGGTGCGGTACCTGCCCAAACTCGCCAGCGGCGAGTGGATCGGGTGTTTCGGCCTGACCGAGTCTGACGCGGGTTCGGACCCCGGTAGCATGAAGACGCGCGCCGAGAAGATCGACGGTGGTTACCGCTTGAGCGGCAGTAAGATGTGGATTTCCAACAGCCCGATTGCCGACGTGTTCGTGGTCTGGGCGAAGTCGGAGGAACACGGGGATCGCATCCGCGGGTTCGTGTTGGAAAAGGGCATGGCCGGACTGAGCGCGCCCAAGGTTGGCGGCAAGCTCAGCCTGCGGGCGTCGGTCACCGGTGAGATCGTGCTCGACAAGGTCGAGGTCGGCGAGGATGCGCTGCTGCCGCACGTCTCCGGGCTCAAGGGGCCGTTCGGCTGTCTGAACCGCGCACGGTACGGCATCGCGTGGGGTGCGATGGGTGCAGCGGAGACCTGCTGGCACGCGGCACGGCAGTACGGCCTCGACCGAAAGCAATTCGGGCGACCGCTGGCCAACACGCAGCTGTTTCAGAAGAAGCTCGCCGACATGCAGACCGAGATTGCCATCGGCCTGCAATCGGCGCTGCAGGTCGGGCGGCTCATGGACCGGGCCGAAGCGGCCCCGGAGATGATTTCCCTGATCAAGCGGAACAACTGCGGCAAGGCGCTCGACATTGCGCGGCTGGCCAGGGACATGCACGGTGGCAACGGCATCAGTGAGGAATTCCAGGTGATCCGACACATGATGAACCTCGAGACCGTCAACACCTACGAGGGCACGCACGACGTGCACGCGTTGATCCTCGGGCGTGCACAGACCGGCTTGCAGGCGTTTTTCTGATGGCTGACGCCCGTGCGCCGCTCGCGGGTTTGCGCGTTGTCGAGATGGCGCGCATCCTCGCCGGCCCCTGGATCGGCCAGACCCTGGCTGACCTCGGCGCTGACGTGATCAAGGTCG
Source organism: Pseudomonadota bacterium (assembly GCA_039196715.1). NCBI lineage: Bacteria > Pseudomonadati > Pseudomonadota > Pseudomonadota bacterium. The sequence continues at coordinate 16,169 of JBCCUP010000015.1, read as the reverse complement.
AGAGCCCCGCCGGTGACGACACGCGCAAATGGGGCCCACCTTTCATCGACGTTGAGGGTGAGAACACCGCCGCCTACTTCCATTGTTGCAACCGTGGCAAGCGCTCGATCGTGCTCGACTTCAAGACCGAGGACGGGCAGCGCACCCTGGAGCGCCTGATTGCCGGCTGCGATGTGTTCATCGAAAATTTCAAGGTCGGTGGGCTTGCGAAGCACGGCTTCGACCACGACGCCGTGCGCGAGCGGCACCCGGCCGTGATCTACTGCTCCGTCACCGGTTTCGGTCAGACCGGCCCCTATGCACGCCGGGCCGGCTACGACTTTCTGGTGCAGGGCATGGGCGGCATCATGTCGGTGACCGGCGAGCCGGACGGCTTGCCACAGAAGATGGGCGTGGCCTTCAGCGACATCTTCACTGCCCTCTACGGCGTCATCGGCATCCAGGCTGCCCTCGCGGAGCGGCAGCGCACGGGACGGGGTCAGCACATCGACCTGTCGCTCTACGACAGCATCGTCGCGGTGATGGCCAACCAGGCGTCCAATCAACTGATTGGCGGTGTCACGCCGAATCGGCTCGGCAACGCACACCCGAACATCGTGCCTTACCAGGTGTTTGCCTGTGCCGACGGGCACATCATTGCCGCGGTCGGCAACGACGGGCAGTTCGAGCGCTTCTGCAGGTTGCTCGGCTGCTCCGAGCTCGCCCTGGACCCGGCCTACGCGACCAACCCGGCGCGGGTTGCGCACCGGGATCAGCTCGTGCCGCTGCTCGTCGACGCCATTGCGCCCTGGCGCAAGGCCGAGCTGCTTGAGGCGATGGAGCGCGCGGTGGTGCCGGGTGCGCCCATCAACACGCTGGCCGATGTCTTCGTCGACCCACAGATCGTGTCGCGCGGCTTGCGTATCGAGCCGCAGGGGGTACCCGGCGTGCGCACGCCCTTGCAGTTTTCCGACGCGACGCTGGACCTCAGCCGCCGCTCACCCAACCTGGGTGAGCACACCGAAGAGATTCTTGGCGAGATTGCCCCGTGAGTCCGTTTCGACTGCACCGTTTCGAGGCCGATCAGGGGACCTTCGCGGTGGCCGGTCGCCACACGGCAACGGCGTTGGAGGTCAGCGAGATTGCGTTGCTGAGTACGGATGGGTGGGTACAGCTTGACCTCGACAACCCCCGCGTCAAGGCGTTACTGGATTCGCTTGAAGCCGATATCCTGATGGCGTTGGACGGGCGTGGGATGTGACGATGATCGCGGCATTTGGCAGTGATGCCAACGTTGTCGTTTGAGCGCCGGCACACGAGACCATATTATCCAGACTTGCATTAACTGGCTATACTGAAGAGCGGTATGGAACAGAACTGGATTCGAATTAAACACGTAAAAACAAAGATTTGAAAATGATATAGATTCGCATTTCCATTATACAAGCCTGTCAATCTTTACGCGTTCTTCACGCACTTTTCGCTTCTGTTGTGGTCTAATGTCGATCGGAAAACAGGCGGAAACCGCATCATGAAAGGCAGTGAGAAAGTCATCGAGCGACTCAACCAGGCACTCTTCCTCGAGCTCGGTGCGATCAACCAGTACTGGATCCACTACCGTTTGCTCGACGATTGGGGTCTGAACCGCCTCGCCCGCAAGGAACGTGAAGAGTCGATTGAGGAGATGCAGCACGCAGACAAGCTCATCGAGCGCATCATCTTCCTGCAAGGTCACCCCAACCTGCAGCACGTGGCGCCGTTGCGCATCGGCGAGAATGTGAAAGAAGTGCTCGAGGCGGATCTGGCGGGCGAGCACGAGGCGCGCACCTCTTACGCCGAGTCGCGTGCCATCTGCCAGGCCGAGAACGATTTTGTGACCATGGCGATGTTCGAAGAGTTGCTGTCGGACGAGGAAGGCCACATCGATTTTCTCGAGACGCAGCTCGAGCTGCTCGAGCGAATCGGCGAGAAGAATTACAACCAGCTCCAGGCTGACCCCGCCGACCACGCCGCCTGAAGCACGCTGCAGGTGGCCGTCCATCGGCGCCCAGATTCTCAAGAATGATTCGCATTTGCTGTTGGTTCTTGTTTTGCTATAGTGCTCGTACTGTTCTCGTCCAGTGCGGGCACCATGATCATTTGCCACTGCAACCGTATCTCCGACGCCGATCTTCGGGGTGCCGTGGCGTGTCTGAAGTCCAGGTGTCCCGCCGCCGACGTGTGCGCTCGCCGCGTGTACGGCGAGCTGGGGAAGTGCCCCAAATGCTGTAACTGCCTGACTCTGGCCGAAAAAACGGTGAGTCAGATCGACGCCGAGTACGTCGGCGAAGCCCTCCACGCGGTGCCTCCGGGCAACACGCCCTTCCCTCTCGCTGGCTGACAGTCCAACAGGCACCGATTCACGGGCCGCCCTCTCAGGCCAGCACGGCCTGCAGGGCGACCTCGCTGAGCTCTCCAAAACCGGCCTGGATGTCCTGTATCAGCACCCGCTGAACGGCCGTGCTGTCACGCGCCTCCAGCGCCAGCAGCAGACGTTTGTGGTGGTCTTCCGGGTAGAGCGCGTCGACGCGACCCGCGGCAATGCGCATGCAGGGCCCGAGCTGCAACCACAGGCTCTCCACCAACGGCAGTCCCACGCCCAGCGGGTTGGCGGTGAAGAGCAGCGTGTGAAAGCGCTGGTTCAGCAACACGGCGTCGGCGTAGTCACGGCTCGCCAGCGCCGTGTCGATTCGGTCGTCCGTGTCCCGCATGTGCGCGATCAGGTGGTCGTTGACGAAGGGCAGGGCACGCGCCGCCAGGTGCGTTTCCAGCGCGCAGCGCAGGTGCACCAACTCGATCAGCTGCGCAGCTGTCGGCTTCGGCACCTGCACCCGACGGTTCTCGAGCACCCTCAGTGCGCCCTCGGCAGCCAGCCGGCGCAACGCCTCGCGAACCGGCGTGGCTGACAGCCCCAACTCCGCGGCGAGTCCGCGCAGTGTGAGCTTCTCGCCGGGCGCCAGATCGCCCACCAGCACACGGTGACGCAGGCGTGCGTAGGCCTGGGCGTGTGCGGTCGTGTCGGTGGCAGGTGCGTGCGTGTTCACGGTGGGGTAAGGTTCGGGCCGGATCCGGGGCAGGCACACCATACACGATGTGATATGCTTCGGAAAATTGTGATCACAAAACGCCGGCCGCTGCGCCCGTGTTGAACATCAAAACCTTGGAGTGAGTCCATGACCCTTTCCCCGTCAGCCGCCCTGGTTGCCACCGCCCTGTTGGCGTCGGCGGCCTCCGCCGAAACGCTCAATGTCTACAACTGGTCCGACTACATCGCCGAAGACACGCTGGAGAAGTTCACCGCCGCCACGGGCATCGAAGTCAACTACGACGTGTACGATTCCAACGAGGTGCTCGAAGCGAAGATGCTGGCGGGCAATTCGGGCTACGACGTGGTTGTACCCACCTCGGATTTCCTGCAGCGTCAGATTGCTGCGGGCGCTTACCAGCCGCTCGACAAGAACAAACTGCCCAACCTGAAGAACATGGACACGGCGCTCATGGACGGCCTGGCCGGCTATGACGCCGACAACGCCCACGCGGTGATTTACATGTGGGGTACCACCGGCATCGGCTACAACGTCGACATGATTCAGGAGCGCCTCGGTGAGGATGCGCCGACCGACAGCTGGTCGCTCGTGTTCGATCCGGCCATCGCAGCCAAGCTGGCCGACTGCGGTATCAGTGTGCTTGACGCGCCCACCGAGCTCTTGCCGGCGGCGATGAACTACCTCGGGCTCGACCCGCGCTCCACCGAGAAGCGCGACTTCGAAGCCGGCGCCGACCTGCTGCTGGCGGTTCGCCCGTACATCCGCTACTTCCACTCCTCTCAATACATCTCCGACCTCGCCAACGGCGATGTGTGCGTGTCAGTCGGTTGGTCGGGTGACATTTTCCAGGCGCGCGACCGCGCGGACGAAGCCGAGAACGGCGTCGCGGTAAGCTACGTGATCCCGAAAGAGGGCGCTTTGCAGTGGTTCGACACCATGGCCATCCCGGTTGACGCGCCCAACCCCGATGCGGCGCACAAGTTCATCGATTTCGTCATGGACGCACAGATCACGGCCGACATCACCAACTACGTCTGGTATGCCAACGGCAACGCGGCGTCGATGCCGCTGGTCGACGAAGAGATCACCTCCGACCCGGGCATCTTCCCGACCGACGCCGCCAAGCAGAACCTCTGGGCCTCGAAGGTCTACAACGCGCGGCAGGACCGCACGGTTACGCGCCTCTGGACCAAGGTCAAGACCGGCCAGTGAGCCTCGCTCACCCGGGTGCCGTGGCGCGCTAGCCGCGGCGCACTGCCCCTGCCGGGCGCAACGCCCGGCAGTCATACCGAGGAGCGTCGCGTGACGGTGTCAGACGATCAGCCCTGGCGCGATCCAGGCGCAAAACCCTTCCTGCGCATCAAGGGTGTCAGCAAACAGTTCGGCGCCGTTGCGGCGGTCGACAAGGTGTCGCTCGACATCTACCGCGGCGAGTTGTTCTGCCTGCTCGGCGGCAGCGGCTCGGGCAAGTCCACCCTGCTGCGCATGTTGGCCGGCTTCGAAGCGACGAGCGCCGGCAGCATCGAGATCGACGGCCAGGACATGGCAGGCGTGCCGCCCTACCGGCGGCCCGTCAACATGATGTTCCAATCCTACGCGCTGTTTCCGCACATGACGGTGGCCGACAACATCGCCTACGGCCTGAAGCGGGACAAACTGCCGCGGGCAGAGATCGCCCAACGGGTCGAGCAGTTGCTCAACATGGTGCAGCTCGGCGACTTTGCCAAACGCAAGCCCGATCAACTCTCCGGCGGCCAGCGGCAGCGGGTCGCACTCGCACGCGCGCTCGCCAAAGGCCCGAAACTGCTCCTGCTCGACGAACCACTCGGTGCGCTCGACAAAAAGCTGCGTGAAGAGACGCAGTTCGAGTTGATGAAAATCCAGGAGGAAACCGGTGTCACCTTCATTGTCGTGACCCACGACCAGGAAGAGGCGATGACCCTGGCCACGCGCATCGGTGTCATGCGCGACGGCGAAATCGTGCAGGTGGCGACGCCGCGCGAAGTCTACGAATACCCGAACTCGCGCTTCGTGGCCGACTTCATCGGCTCGGTCAATCTCTTCGAGGGGGTGGTCAGCGAAGACGGTGAATCGCACATGCGGCTCGATTGCGCCGAGATCGGTGCCGAGGTCTATGTCGGCCACGGGGTGAGCTGCACGCTGGGTCAACGCATGTGGCTGGCGCTGCGGCCGGAGAAGATGCGGGTGTCGACAACGCCGCCGCCGCAAGCGCACAACGTCCTCCAGGGGGTGGTCGACGAGATCGCCTACATGGGCGGGTCGTCTGTGTTGCGGGTGCGACTGGCGTCGGGAAAGCTGCTGCACGTGACCCAGCCCAACCTCGACCGCGATGACGCGCACCCGGTGTCCTGGGATGAAACCGTCTACCTCAGCTGGGGTGACACGGCCGGTGTGGTGCTGCCCTCGTGAAGTGGCTGATCGGCTCCAGCGGCCGGCGCTGGGTGGCGGCGGTGCCGGGCCTGTGGTTGCTGGTCTTTTTCCTCGTGCCCTTTCTGGTGGTCGCCAAACTTTCGCTGTCCGAAGCTGCAATAGCGCGACCGCCGTACCTGCCGCTCTGGGAATGGGACGAGGACTACCTGACCGTCACGCTCAACATCGGCAACTACCGCTACCTGATCGAGGACACACTCTACCTCAACGCCTTTGTCGAGTCGTTGCGCATCGCCTCGGTGTCGGCGTTGGTTTGCCTGGTGGTCGGTTACCCGATGGCCTGGTTCATCGCGCGCGCCCGCCCGGATCGCCGCAACCTCCTGCTGACGCTGGTGATTCTGCCATTCTGGACCAGTTTCCTGTTGCGCGTGTACGCGTGGATCGGTCTGCTGAAACCGAACGGCGTCATCAACAATATGCTCATGGGGATCGGCCTCATCGACGAGCCTATCCCGATGTTGCAGACCGACTTTGCCGTTTACCTCGGCATCGTCTACACCTACCTGCCGTTCCTGGTTCTGCCGCTCTACGCCAACCTGGTGAAGCTCGACAACGCGCTGTTCGAAGCCGCGGAAGACCTCGGTGCCCGGCCCTGGCAAACCTTCCTGACGGTGACCTTGCCGCTGTCGCTGCCCGGCATGCTGGCGGGCTGCCTGTTGGTGTTCATTCCCGCTGTCGGCGAATTCGTGATTCCCGCGCTGCTCGGCGGTGCCGACACCCTGATGATCGGCAAGGTGCTCTGGACCGAGTTCTTCAACAACCGCGATTGGCCGGTGGCGTCGGCCGTGGCGATGGTCATGCTGGTGATTCTGGTGTTGCCGATCATGTTGCTGCGCAACGCGCAGAGCGCGGCGGAGCGTGAGGTATGAAGCGCAGCGTGTGGGTGTCGAGTGCGGCGGTGCTGGGCTTTGCCTTTCTGTACCTGCCGATCGTGTCGCTGGTGATCTACAGCTTCAACGAATCCCGCCTCGTGACCGTCTGGAGCCGCTTCTCGACCAAATGGTACGGCGAGCTGTTTCGCGACCCGCAGATTCTTCAAGCGGCCTGGGTCAGCCTGAAGATCGCCACGATCAGTGCCTCGCTGGCGCTGGTGTTGGGCACGCTGGCCGCGCTGGTGCTCGTGCGCTTCGGCCGTTTCGCCGGCCGCACACTGTTCAACGGCATGACCACCGCGCCGCTCGTCATGCCTGAAGTCATCACCGGCTTGTCGCTGCTGCTGTTGTTCGTCTCGATGGAGCTGACTTTCGGCTGGCCGGCGGGTCGCGGCCTGACCACCATCATCATTGCCCACACGACCTTCTGCATGGCCTACATCGCCGTCGTGGTGCAGTCGCGCCTGGTGGACATGGACCGCTCCACCGAAGAGGCGGCGCTCGACCTCGGAGCGACGCCGGTGCGCGTCTTTTTCGACATCACGCTGCCGACCATCGCCCCGGCGCTGGTGTCCGGATGGTTGCTCGCGTTCACGCTGTCGCTCGACGATCTGGTGATCGCGAGTTTCGTGTCCGGGCCGGGGTCGAGCACCTTGCCGATGGTGATTTTCTCCAAGGTGCGCCTGGGCGTCAGCCCCGACATCAACGCGCTGGCGACGCTGATGATTGCGGTCGTGTCGGTCGGGGTGCTCGGCAGTCTGTGGATCATGAACCGTCGCGCCGGCGCGCGACAGGACAACTGATGTGACAACGACCTCCGACACCGGTGACCAGGCCTTTCTCGCGGACAAAAACGCCGTGAAGTGGCGCGAAATGACCTACGGCGGGGCGCTGAGCTTCTTGCGCCGCCGGTATTCCCGTGAACTTGATGGCGTGGACGTGGTTATCAGTGGCGTGCCCTTCGACTGCGCGACGACCTACCGGCCGGGGTGCCGCCTGGGTCCGCGGGCGATTCGCGCAGCCTCGGTGCAACTCGCCGAACTCGCGAGCTTTCCGTCGGGCATCGTGCTTGAGGAGAGCCTCTCGATGGTGGACTGGGGCGACTGCTTCGTGAACCCGCACGAGCCTGGCTCGGTCACCGAGGCGATCACCGCGCACGCCCGTACGCTGCTCGCCAGCGGCGCGAAGATGCTGACCTTTGGCGGAGACCACTTCGTCAGCTACCCGCTGCTCAAGGCCCACGCCGAGCGCCATGGCCCGGTGGCGTTGTTGCAGGTGGACGCACACTGCGACACCTGGCCGGAGGATGAAGGCGAAATCAACCACGGCAACATGTTCCTGCGAGCAGCCCGCGAAGGCACCATCGACGTTGCGCGCAGCACACAAGTGGGTTTGCGCACCCAGAACGACAGCGACCACGGTTTCGAGATTCTCACCAGTCCCTGGGTGCACCGCAACGGCATCGACGCGGCGCTCGACGTCATCCGCGAACGCGCGGGTGACGCGCCGGTGTACCTGTCCTTCGACATCGATTCACTGGATCCGGCCTTTGCGCCGGGAACCGGTACACCGGTCAGTGGCGGGCTCGCGAGTTGGCAGGCGCTCGAATTGATCCGCGGCCTCGCGGGACTGAACCTGGTCGGTATGGACCTGGTCGAGGTGTCGCCGCCCTACGACCACGCCGAGATCACGGCAATCGCCGCGGCCAGCCTGGCCACCGAGTGGCTGGTTCAGCTCGCCTTGGCGAACGGCGCCACCCCCCACCGCGTCGGACGACTCTAACCCTCCGAACCGAACAGGATTGACTATGGCTGTGCCCGAGGTGCCGGTGATCGACCGCTTACCGGATGCGTTTCGCGACTGGTTGGGTGGGCGTGTGCTCGACGAAGTCGAGTGCATCATCCCCGACCTGGCGGGCATCGCGCGCGGCAAGGCAATGCCGGCGAACAAGTTCTTCCGTTCGGACAAGCTCTACCTGCCGATATCGCTGTTTTTTCAGACCATCACCGGCGAGTACGCGCATTTCGAGCGCGACGACTACTGGACCGAAGCGGACATGGTACTGGTGCCGGACTACAGCGCAGCGACGGCGGTTCCGTGGACCGGTGACGTGACGCTCCAGGTGATCCACGACATTCAGTCTCTGGACGGCGAGCCCTTGCCGCTGGCGCCGCGCAACGTGCTCAAACGCGTGCTCGCGCTCTACGCCGATCGGGGCTGGCGGCCTGTTGTCGCGCCCGAAATGGAGTTCTACCTGACCAAACCCAACCCTGACCCCGATATTCCGATCGAGCCCCCGATCGGCCGCACGGGCCGCAGCGGTATTGGTCGCCAGGCCTACAGCATGAGTGCGGTGGACGAGTACGGCGTCGTGATCGACCACATCTACGACTTCGCCGAAGCGCAAGGGTTTGAGCTCGACACCATCATCCAGGAGGGGGGTGCCGGTCAGATCGAAATCAATTTGCAACACGGGAACCCGCTGCGTCTGGCGGATCAGGTCTTCCTGCTCAAGCGCACCATCCGCGAAGCGGCCCTGCGCAACGACTGCTACGCCACGTTCATGGCGAAGCCGATGCAGAACGAGCCGGGCAGTGCGATGCACATCCACCAGAGCGTGGTGGACGCGCACTCCGGTGAGACGGTGTTCTCCAACGCCGACGGCAGCGCGTCGGCGCTCTTCGACGGTTTCCTGGCTGGTCAGCAGGTGCACCTGCCATCGGTCGTGTGCATCCTCGCGCCCTACGTCAATTCCTACCGCCGCTTTGTTGCCGGAGAATCAGCGCCGGTCAACCTCGAATGGGGTGTCGATAACCGCGCGGCCGGCCTGCGTGTTCCAAACGCGTCGGCGGCCTCCCGGCGCGTCGAGAACCGCGTGGTCGGCATGGATGCAAATCCCTACCTTGCCATTGCCGCCAGCCTCGCCAGTGGCTACCTCGGCATGGTCGACGGGCTCCGTCCTACCGCCGCCATGAGTGCCAGTGCCCGTGACCGCATGGAGTCGCGCACCTTGCCCTGGGATCTGAGCTCGGCGCTCGACCTGTTCGAAGCTGCGCCGGCGATGGAAGCGGTGCTGGGCGAGGAATTCTGCAGCGTCTACAAGACGATCAAACGCTTTGAAATCGACGAATTTCAGCAAGTCATCAGCCCCTGGGAACGTCAGCACCTGTTGCTGAACGTCTAGTCGACCCGCCCCACGGATCTCGGAGAGCACCGCCATGTTGAGCAACCACCCCACCACCGAACACATGCAAGCGCTCGACGCTGCGCACCACATTCACCCGTTCAGCAACGGGACCCAGCTCGCCGAGAAGGGCGCACGTGTGATCACGCGTGCCGACGGCGTCTTTGTCTGGGACAGTGAAGGCGAGCAGATCCTCGACGCCATGGCCGGGCTCTGGTGCGTGAACATCGGCTACGGCCGCGCCGAATTGGCCGACGTCGCAGCCCGGCAGATGCGCGAGTTGCCGTACTACAACACGTTTTTTCAGACCACCCACCCACCGGTGCTGTCGCTGGCCGCCCGGCTGGCCGAACTTGCGCCCGAGGGCTTCAACCAGGTGTTCTTCAACGGCTCGGGGTCGGACGCAAACGACACCAACCTCCGGCTCGCGAGAACCTACTGGGCGACGCTTGGCAAGCCGCAGAAAACCGTCGTCATTGCGCGCAAGAACGCCTACCACGGCTCCACCATGGCCGCGGCGAGCCTCGGCGGCATGAAGCCAATGCACGCACAAGGGGGGTTGCCGATTCCCGACATCGTGCACATCGATCAGCCCTACTGGTACGGCGAGGGTGGGGACACCGACCCGGAGGCCTTCGGGCTGGCACGCGCACGGCTGCTCGAGGCCAAGATCCTCGAACTCGGCGCCGACCGCGTTGCGGCGTTCATCGCCGAACCGATCCAGGGTGCCGGTGGCGTGATCATACCGCCCGAAAGCTACTGGCCAGAGATTCAGCGCATCTGCAAGGCACACGACATCCTGCTGATCGCCGACGAGGTCATCACCGGCTACGGGCGCACGGGCGAGTGGTTCGCGTGCCAGTCGATGGACATCGACGCCGACATCATGACGACGGCCAAGGGCCTGAGCTCGGGCTACCAGCCGATCGGCGCATCGATCTACCACGATCGGGTTGCCGAGGTGCTCGCCACCACCGACCTCGCGCACGGGTACACCTACTCTGGCCACCCGGTGGCGTGTGCCGTCGCACTCGAAAACCTGCGCATCCTCGACGAGGAGGGCATCGTCACGCGCGTGCGCGACGACATCGCGCCCTACCTCCACACGCGTTGGGCCACCCTTGCGGATCATCCGCTGATTGGCGAGGCCCGCAGCCGTGGCCTGGTCGGGGCAATCGAGCTCAGCCCGGACCCGGCCATGCGCGCGCGCTTTGCCGGCGAGGCCGGCAGGGCCGGTGTGATCGTGCGCGAGCATTGCTTGACGCACGGCTTGATGATGCGCGCCGTCGCCGACACCATGATCATCTCGCCGCCGCTGATCATCAGCCGTGCCGAGATCGACCTCCTGGTTGAGCGTGCCCGTCGCGGTCTTGACGACGCCATGGACACCTTGCGCGTCGAAGGGCTGTTGTGACGTCGAGCGCCGCGCGCGCGGCGCCACAGCGCCGAGGTCCGCGCGGTGTGCGTCTGTCCGGACCGGGGGACCTGTGGACATCCTGACCGCCAATGACGTCCCGGGCACGTACCCGGCGTCCTGGTACGCCGCCAGTGCGGGCGAGCCGCCTGCGATCGCGCCGACGGAGGGCGATGGCCGCTTCGACGTTGCTGTCGTCGGGGCCGGTTTCACGGGCCTCTCGACGGCGTTGCACCTCGCCGAGGCCGGGCGGTCCGTGGTGGTGCTCGATGCACACCGCGTCGGTTGGGGCGCTTCGGGGCGCAACGGTGGCCAGGTCGGCAGCGGCATGCGCTGTGACCAGAATACACTCGAGAGCTGGCTCGGTGTCGAGCACGCGCGGGCGCTGTGGGACATCGGCGAGGCCGCCAAACAGCGGGTGCAGGACCTGATCCACGCGCACGACATTGCCTGCGACTACACGCCGGGGATCTACTACACGCAGCTTCGCGCCGACGGGGTGCCTGCGGTGCACGCCTACCTTGATACGCTGCGAAAGGCCTACCGGTACGACGCCGTCGAAGCCGTTGATCCAGCTGCGTCACGCGACTGGGTGGATTCGCCGCGCTACGCCGGTGGCTACGTCGATTGGGGGGCCGGTCACCTGCACCCCCTGAAGTTTGCCTTCGGCCTTGCGCGGGCTGCGCTCGCGGCGGGCGTGAGCGTGCGTGAGCGCACCCGTGTGCAGGCGATCGAGCGCGCCCACGCCGGCGTGCGCCTGCGCAGCGCGACCGGCACGGTGCAAGCCCGTCACCTGGTGTTGGCCTGCAACGGGTACCTCGGCGATCTCGACAGGCACGTCAGCGCCCGGGTCATGCCGATCAACAATTTCATCGCTGCGACGGAACCGCTCTCGGACGCCGACGCCGCAGCGCTCATCCACCGGCGAGTCGCGGTCGCGGACTCGAAATTCGTGATCAATTATTTCAGGTTGTCAGCCGACAACCGGCTGTTGTTCGGTGGCGGCGAAAACTACGCCTACCGGTTTCCGGCCGACATCGCCGCCTTTGTCCGGCGGCCGATGCTCGAGATCTTTCCGCAGCTGGCCGACCGGCGCATCGACTACGCCTGGGGTGGCACACTCGGCATCACGGTGCGGCGCATGCCGTACTTCGCGTGCCGCGACGACACGGTCTACACCGCCGGCGGCTACAGCGGCCACGGGGTGGCACTGGCGACCTTGAGCGGACAGCTGATTGCCGACGCCATCGGCGGGGACGCCGCGCGGTTCAACAGCCTCGCGCGGGTGCCGTCGTTGTCGTTCCCTGGCGGCAGCCGGTTGCGGTGGCCGCTGCTGGTCGCCGCCATGACCTGGTACAGCCTGCGCGATCGTGTTGCGTCCTGGGGCGGACGCGCCTAGCGCTTGTCACCGCCGCCCCGGCCGCCGTCATCACCGCGCCCGCCGTCGCCGTCGCCGTCGCCGTCGCGCCCGCCGTCGCGCCCGCCGTCGCCGTCGCGGCCGTCATCGCGGTCTCCTGCACCCTCGCGCTCGCCCTCGGTGCCGCGCTCGCCGTCCGGGTCGTCGTCGTTGCGGCCGTCGTCACGCCCGCTCTGCCGTTCGTCACGATTGCGGTCGTCCCGGTCCTGTTCGCGGTCGCGCCCGTCGTCGCGTTCCGGGTCGTCATCCCGTTCGCGGTTCTCGCGTCGGTCCTTCCGACGGTTGTCACGCTGGTCCCGGTCCCGGTTGCGTTCGGTCTGAAAGCGCTCACGCAGTGCGTTCTGGCGGTCGGTTGGCAACTGCTTGAACCGTTCGTGCAGCGCCCTGAGCCGGTCTTTCTGCTGCGAATCCATGCCCTGGAAACGCTCGAACTGACCGCGCAGGCGCGAGCGTTCATCGTCGGGCAGATCGCGCCATCGGCCGAACCGACGTTGGGCGCGGTCGCGGCCCGCCTGGTCGAGTGACTGCCAGGTCTCGAGACCGGTGAGGATGTTCCGACGGCGCTGCGCATCGAGCGTGTCCCACTGCGATTCGAGCGCCGACAGGGCGCGCTGTTGGGTGTCGCTCAAGGTCTGCCAGTCGGGTGCGGGGTCGGTCGCTGCGTGGGCGGCACCGGCCAGCACCACAGTCACGCACAACAGCATGGCGGCTCTCATGTCTCTTTGGCCTCCGGCTCCCGTGCGGTGTCTGGCCTGTCGGGTGTGCGTCGCTTGTCGATCAGGGCGTCGACGTCGACACCGAGTTCGGACAATTCCTGCCACTGGCCGAGCAACTCGAGCAACTCGATACTCGGGGTCTCCTCGGCGCTGATGGGACTGAGCAGGGCGATGCCCAGAATGACTCCGCTGCTAACCCGCATTGTCGTTGTTGTCCTCCAACCAGATCAGAAACTCGAGGTCCTGGTAGAAATCGACGTCCTCGCTCGCGCTGAGCAGGGCGAGGTCGTTGAACAGCCCGTCCACCGGCGATGCACTCGCGGTGGCTGCTGGTGGCGTCGGCGCCGGCGGCGTGCGCAAGGCCGGGACGACAAGCACGGCAACCAGCACCGCGGCGACGGCGAGGCCGTGCCAGGGGCGAATCGGCAGCGCCCGTGCGGGCACGCGGTCCAACGCGCGGCGCCGAGCCGCCGCCAACCGGGCCCGCTCAACCGCGTTGAGTTGATCGGCCTCGGCGTCCAATGCCGCCGTCGTGTGCTCGGCGGCCTCGAGTGCCGTGCGGTCGGCTGCGCTGTCGTTCATGATCGGTACTCCTCAAGCTGCGACCGCAAGTTGGCGAGCGCGCGCGACAGGTGTGTTTTCACGCTGCCGCTCGACACCCCCATGGCCGCTGCCGTTTCTTCGACGCTCAAGCCTTGCCACTGGCGCAACACGAATGCCTGGTGTTGTCGAGCCGGCAAGCGTGTCAGCGCGTCCAGCATCGCCTCGCCCAGGGTTTCAAGGTCCGAGACGTCGGCCGGGTCCGGCTCGGCGCCGGGCAGCTGGCTGGTGGCGTCCTCGGCATTGTCCAGCTCACCAAACCACTGGCGCAAGCGGCCCATCACGCCGCGTGGGCGGTGGTGGTCCGTGATCAACCGCTGCAGCACCGTGAAAAACAGGGGCCGCCACTCGGCGGGATCCCGTGTGCCATAGCGCTCGACCAGGCGGCACATCGCCTCCTGCACGAGGTCCAGGGCGACGTCCTCGTCGCCGGTGGCGCGACGCGCCATGACATACGCCTGCCGCTCGACGCTCTCGAGGAACCCGTCGAGGGTGCGTGGCGTGTCTGCAGTCGTGATCGTCTCCTCGTTGGCCGCGCACGGCGATCGCATCGCAGACCAGACACTCGCCACGGCGCCTGCCTGATCCTGGTGCAAGTGTAGTGTGCTCACGTGGCGGTCGACCTCGACTTCGGGTGTGGCGACGGCGGCCCAGTGGCTCGCCGTCGCGTTGCCGCGTCGCCGATCAGCGGTTGCCGCGGCCGCCGCGCTCGCCATCGCCGCGTCCGCCATCGCCGCGTCCACCTCGGCCGCCTCGGTCCCCGAGGGCCTCCCGCAAGGCACCCCGCTCGTCGTCGGACAGGTTGCCATCGCCATCGGCGTCGAACGCGGTGGCGATCTCGGCGCGTCGGGCTTCCCGTGCGGCGCGGTGTTCCTCGCGCGAGAGCGCGCCGTCGTTGTCTGCATCGAAGGCCTCGAGCAGGGCGGCTTGTCGGTCGGCGCGCAAGGCCTCGCGCTCGTCGGTTGACAGCGTGCCGTCGCCGTCGAGATCGAAGTCCGCCAGGGCGGCAGCGCGGGCGGCGTCGCGCGCTGCGGTCACGTCGACCTCGGTGATGACACCGTCGCCGTCGACATCGCTCAACTCGAGCCCGAGGGCGTAGGTTGGTGCGCTCGTGACGGCCAGCGCTATCGCCAGCGGGGCGCCTGTGGTCAGCGCGGTGAGTGTACGTGCTTTCATCGTATTGTCCTGTGGTCCTGAGAGAGTGAGAATCGGAGTCGTTCGAGCCCGTGCTCCCTACAACGCAGGTCGATGGATGCGGTTGACACCCTGGCGCACATTTTTTGACCGGATCGGCGTGGCGCTGTGTGTCGGTGCAACGCTGCTCGGCAGTGCAGCCGCATGGGGCGAGGGCGAGAGCGTGGTGGCGCCACGCTGGGTGGCGTCGTTCTCCGCATCGGACACGGCGGCGTGGAAACCCTACACCTTTGCCGGCGAGACGCAGTACCGGCTCGCCGATTCCGGCGCGGGTATCGCCTTGCACGCACACAGCCGCGGCACCGCCTCGGCCTACTACCGGGACCTCAGGGTCGACCTCGACCAGACGCCGGTGCTGCATTGGCGCTGGCGTGTGGACACAGGCCCGCGCGGGCTCGCCGAGCGCACGCGCGACGGCGACGACTACGCAGCGCGTGTCTACGTGGTGCACAAGCGCGGCTTTCTGAGCAAGCCCTACATCATCAATTACGTGTGGTCGGGCAGCCAGCCGCGTGGCGCAGAGTGGCCCAACGCGTGGCTGCCGCAGCATTCAGCCATGGTGGCGGTGCGCGGCACGGAGGATCCCCACGGCACGTGGTTCGACGAGACCCGTGACGTGCGTGCCGACTTCAAGGCCCGCCTGGGTGTCGATATCGACCACATCGATGTCGTCGTCCTCATGACCGACACGGACAACCAGCAAGGCGAAGCGCAAGCGTGGTACGGAGACAGTTTTTTCTCTGCCGCGATCGGTTGTGCCGCGGGTGGTGTCAGTCCAGCTTGTAAGTGATTCGAACCCGAATCGGAAAGACATCACCGGTGAGGTCCTTCGGAAATGTCGGAAACGGTTTGGCACGATTCACCATTTTGATCGTCTCGCGGTCCAGTCGATCGTCGCCTGAGCTGCGCAACAGCACCAGATCCTCCACGGTACCGTCTCGTCTGACGAGAAACGCGATGACAGGCGCCCCTTCCACGCCTGCCCGTTTCGCGGACCGGGGATAGCGCTTCGCGCGCAACAGCTTCTTCAGCACCCTGGCCTTGTACGTGTTGAGCGTGCCCGGATCGCCCCCGGCTTCGACCCGGTTGCCAGAACCCGTGGCCTGTGGTGTGGCGTTGTCACCGGTCTCTTCCTGGGGCGCTTGCACCGATTGCGCGACCACAGGCGTGTTGTCTTGCACCGGCTCAGGCTCAGGCTTGGGTTCCGGTTTGGGCTCGGGCTTGGGCTCGGGCTTGGGCTTGGGCTTGGGCTTGGG
>JBCCUP010000014.1 GCA_039196715.1 Pseudomonadota bacterium | reverse complement strand
GCCGGGTATGCACATCCACGCCTTCTCGCCGTTCGAGGTCTGGTTCGGTGCAGCGAAAACCAAGCAAAGCTACAGCGACTACCTGACCGAGCTGAAGGCGTGCGGATTGGGGTCGATGCCGGGCACGGCGGCCGAGATCCTCGACAACGACGTGCGCAAACAACTGACCCGCAACAAGCTCAGTGCGGCGGCGTGGGTCGACATCATACGAACCGCGCACACCGTCGGCATACCGACCTCGGCGACCATCATGTACGGTCATGTCGACGGGCCCGAGCACTGGGCGGCACACATTGCGTTGTTGCGCGACATCCAGCGCGACACCGGTGGGTTCACCGAACTCGTGCCGCTGAGCTTCGTGCACACCGAGAGCCCGCTCTACACCAACAACCCCGAGCGGGTCAGACCGGGTCCGACGCGCGAGGAAGTCGATCTCATGCACGCGGTGTCGCGAATCATGCTGTCGGGCTACATCGACAACATCCAGGTGAGCTGGACCAAGCTTGGCGCCGAACGCGCACGCGACCTGTTGGCGAAAGGCGTCAACGATGTCGGCGGCACCTTGATGAACGAGAGCATCTCACGCGCGGCGGGCGCCGCGCACGGTCAGGAGATCACCGCGCGTGAGCTCTGCACGCTGATCCGCTCTGCCGGGCGTGTGCCGGTGCGGCGCAACACGCTGTACCAGTGCCAGGAGGTTTTTGACAACCACGACCCCGAGGCGCTAGCGCCCCTGGTGGAACGGCGGGTCAGCGTGGACCCGCTGCGCTTCCTGCGCACGGTGCCGGAGTGTTCGCTGTGACGCGGGTGGTGTTGCTCGCCGGGGGTGTCGGTGGAGCAAAAATGGCAGAGGGCTTTGCGGCGCTCGACGACGTCGAGCTCAGCATCATCGGCAACGTGGCCGATGACGAGGCATTTCATGGCCTCTGGGTGTCGCCCGACATCGACACCCTGCTGTACACGCTCTCGGGGCGCATCAATCGCGACCAGGGATGGGGCGTCGCGGACGAGGGCCGACGCGCGCTCGATGTGCTCGGTGAACTCGGTGAGGACACCTGGATGTTCCTCGGCGACCGGGATTTCGGCCTGCACATCTACCGGACGATGCGGCTGCAGCGCGGCGATCGTCCCTCGACAATCGCAGCGGACATCGCGGCGCGCTTCGGCATCGCGGCGCGCGTGCTGCTGCCGACCGACGACCGTGTGCAGACGCGGGTGCGCACGGCGGCGGGTTGGCTGAGCTTCCAGCAGTACTTTGTCCGCGAGCGTTGCGCGCCCGACGTGCTCGAGCTGGAGTACGAGGGTATCGAAGATGCAACCGCAGCACCCGACGCGCTTGCCGCTCTGGCCGCGGCGGACCTGATCGTGATCGCACCGTCGAACCCGCTGGTGAGCGTTGCCCCGATTCTGAACGTGCGCGGCATACGCGACGCGCTGCTGACGGCGAGTGCTCCGGTGATGGCCGTGTCACCCTTGATCGCCGGCAAGGTGGTAAAGGGTCCCGCCGACCGGATGTTGGCCAGCCTGGGGCACCGCGCCGACGCCCTCGGTGTGGCACGGCTGTATCACGACATCGTCCACTGCATGGTGATTGACTCTCAGGACGCACCCTTGGCATCGGACATCCGGGAGTTGGGGGTGCAGGTGCGACTGACGGATATCTTCATGCCGGACGCCGCGGCAAAGGCCCGGCTGGCGCGTGACATCCTTGCGTCACGAGCGCCGCCCGTGACGGGTGAGGGGGCCGCATGACCCGGACCTTGCTGACCGTGCCGATGAAGGCGCCCAGCGCGTCGAAAACCCGCCTGGCCGCGTGCCTGTCGCACGCCGAGCGCATCGATCTCGTGTGTCTGTTGTACCAGCGAACGCTGCAGTTTCTCGAGCGGGCCAGACCGCGGCTCAAGGCCGACCTGTCCGTGGTAACGCGCAGCGCCGTGGCAGCGGACATGGCCCGTGCACACGGGTGCTGTGTGATCGACGAGCCGCGCGGTGCCGATCTGTCCGGTGCCGTGTCGTGTGCGGCGGACTACGCCACGGCGGCGGGCTACGATCGCCTGTGTGTCTTGCCAGCGGATCTCGGAACCCCCGAAGTGGACGATCTGGTCGATCTGCTTCAATCCCCCGCTGCCGTGGCGATTTGCCCTTCCGAGGACCACGGCACCAATGCGCTGGTGGTGTCCCCGCCGCACGCGATCGCGTTTCGGTACGGTGCGCATTCGGCGCAACGGCACCTGGTCGAAGCCCGTTCACGTGGGCTGAGCGTCGATCTGAAACCGCTGAACAGCCTCGCGTACGACATCGACACGGCCGTGTGCCTCGATCGCGCCCGGGTCTGCGTGCCCGGCGTGGCACAGCTTTGCCCGTGACTGCGCTCACCCAGCTTGCCGCGGTCTCGGGTGTGCCCGACATCACCTCGGGTGATGACCTCGCGGCGATTCTGGGCGATTGCCTGGTCGAGGACGGCGGCCTCGAGCGCGGTGACATCCTGTGCCTGGCGCACAAAGTGGTCTCGAAGTGTGAGGGCAACGTCATCGATCTCGACAGCGTGACGCCATCCGAAGAAGCTTTGGTGATTGCGCGCAAGCTCAACAAACGCCCGGAAAAGGTCGAGGTGATCCTGCGTCAGTCGACACGTGTGGTGCGCCAGTTTCGGCGGCCGAGTCAGAACGAAGGCGTGATGATCTGCGAACACCGGTTGGGGCACATCTCCGCCAACGCGGCGGTCGATGAGTCAAACACCGAACCCGGCACGGTTGTTACCCTGCCGGATGACCCCGATGCGAGTGCCAAGCGGCTGGGCAAGGCGCTCGAGTCGCGCTTCGGTGTGCACATCGGCGTGGTGGTGACCGACACCTTTGGCCGCCCGTGGCGGCTGGGGCAGGTCAACGTTGCCATCGGCCTTCACCGTGTGCCCGCCAAGGTGTCGCTGGTCGGCGGTGTTGACGCGTGGGGTCGTACTCTGGCGGTCACCGAACCTGCCCTGGCCGACGAACTGGCCGCGGCATCAGGCCTGGTGATTGGCAAGGCCAGCAAGACCCCACTGGTGCGGATACGAGGCGTTAACTGGAATCCTGTCGATGACTCCCGTGCGCGGGACATCCTCAGGGCGAGCGAAGAGGACATGTTCAGATGACAATAGCGATCATTGGCGGCACCGGGCCGCAGGGCCAGGGCCTGGCGAAACGCTTTGCACGGGCCGGTGTGCCCGTGGTGTTGGGTTCGCGTGACGGTGCGCGGGCTGCCGACGTGGCTGCGAACCTGGTGGCGGCATTGCCGCCGGGGGCGGCGGCAATCACCGGCGAAGACAATGCAGGGGCGGCTCGGGCAGCGGATGAAATCGTGTTGCTTGCCGTGCCCTGGTCCGGGCACAACGCGACGCTTGAAGCGCTGCGGGCCGAGTTGACAGGCAAAATACTCGTCGACATTGTGGTGCCCTTGAAAGAGGGCGACCCGAAGAAAGTCGACATGCCCGAGGAGGGCTCGGCAACCGAGGCTGCACAAGCCTTGCTCGGCGACGACGTGCCGGTGGTGGGCGCGCTGCACAACGTCTCGGCCCACACCTTGAACGACCTCGACGCCACGCTGAACTGCGACGTGTTGGTGTGTGGCAACAAGCTGGAGCCGCGAAAGAAAGTCATGGCCTTGATCGAGTCACTCGGGGTCACCGCCTACAATGCCGGGGACGCAGAGGCGGCGCGCTGCATCGAGGCCATCACGCCCATCCTCATCCGTATCAACATCTCCAAGGCGGTGCCTTTCAGCCACGCGGGCATTCGCATTTGGGCGCCTGACCACTGAACCTGAAGGAGACATCATGGAATTCGGAATCACCTTTAAAGGCTTCTCTGAGCCGGACCGCGCGCGCAAGCTCGTCAAGCTCGCCGAGGAAGCGGGCTTCACCTATTGCTGGTTCTACGACAGCCACATTCTCTGGCGTGAAAGCTTCCCGGCGATGGCCATGTGCATGGAACACACCGAGCACATGCGCTTTGGCCCGTGCGTGACCAACCCCAACACACGTGAGTGGTCGGCAGCGGCTTCGCTCTTCGGCAGCCTGGCCAAGCAATCGGGCGGTCGCTTCGACATCGGTGTCGGACGCGGTGACAGCGCTGTGCGCGTGATGGGACGAAAGCCCGCGCTGCTCAAGAAGATGGACGAGTTCATCGACGTGGTCAAAGGGCTGGTGCGGGGTGAGGAACGCCAGTACGGCGACGTGCCCAATCCCATCCAGTTCCCCTGGGCCGATGGCTACGAATTGCCCGTCTGGGTTGCGGCCTACGGCCCCAAGGCCCTCAACAGTGCAGGCCGCATGGGTGACGGGTTGATTTTGCAGATTGCGGAGCCGGCGATCTGCAAGTGGCTGGCAGACCAGGCGATTGCCGCAGGCAAGGAGAACGGTCGCGACATGTCGGGGTACCGTGTCATGTCGGCGGCACCGGCGTTCCTGGGCGACATGGCGGCGTGTCGCGAGGCCACGCGGTGGTTTCCGGCGATGGTCGGCAACCACGTGGCCGATATCGTCGAGAAGTACGGCACCGACCGGGACGACATCCCGCCGTCGCTGACGGCGTATATCAAGGACCGCAAGGGCTACGACTACGCCAAGCACGGGCAATCGGACAACGCGTTTCTCGATTTCATCACCGACGACATCATCGACAGTTTCGCGGTGCTCGGCACGGCCGAGGATCACATCGCCAAGCTCAAGGAACTCGAGCAGGTGGGCATCACGCAGTTCAACATCTACCTCGACAACGGCGACGAAGAGAACATCATCTCGACCTACGGAAACACCGTCATTCCGGCACTCAGCTGAGGCGCACGGGTGCACCGCGCGCCGACGGATCGGAGGCCCTGCGCAGGCGCCTGCGCGGGCCACTCTTCTCGCTCGTGAGCGTGTCGATGGAGCGCAGGGCCGCCGTGGTGGGACACGCGGCGATGTTGGCCTTTTCCGCGCTGGTTGCACTGTCGTTCACGTTCGGCAGTCTGGTCGCCAACGAGATTGCGCCGAGTGTGTTGACAGCCTTGCGCTTTGTCATTGCAGCGGCGACCCTCGCGGGCGTCGGGCTGACATGCGGTGTGCGGTCTCGTTTCCGATTGTCCGAGGCCTGGTGTTGGCTGGTGATTGGTGGCCTGATGTCAGTCTACTTCATCACCATGTTCGTGGCGCTCGGACTGACAAGCTCCTTGGCAACCTCGGCGGTGTTCACGCTGACGCCGCTCATGGCCGCGGCCATCGGTTGGCTCCTCAATCGCCAGCGCGCCGACAGCCTGACCCTTGTCGCCCTCGCCATCGGGGCATTCGGCGCCCTGTGGGTGATCTTCCGAGCTGACATCGACAAGGTGTTGGCGTTTGAAGTGGGCACCGGCGAGGCGATCTTCCTGGTCGGGGCGGCTGCACACGCGGCAGTGCCCGGTGCCACGCGGCGGTTGGCACCCGGGGTGTCCTCCTACACCGCCGCACTGGGCACGGTGCTCGGCGCCCTCGTCGTGACGTCGGTGTACGCACTGCCCGAGGCGCTGCAAACCGAATTTTCGAGCCTGTCTCCTTTGGTGTGGTGGGTGGCGCTCTACCTTGGTGTGTTCACGACGGCCGGTACGTTCTACCTGATACAGGTGGCGATTCCGCGATTGAGCCCCGGCAAGGTGATGGCCTACACCTACCTGGTGCCGAGCTGGGTACTTGTCCACGGCCTGTTCCTGGGTGTACACGAGCAGGCCAGGCTGTATGTCGGCGTTCTCATCACGCTGGTCGCGTTGATTCTGTTGTTGAGTGCGGACATGCGTCGAACGCGAGAGACGGACAGCGCGTGAGCGCACCGGTTACCGTGGCGTCGGGTCGGGTGGCGTACCGGATGCGAGCGGATGATGCCCGACTCGGTGCGACGCTGGCGTTGGTTCACCACAGTTTCGCGTACATGGACGGGCGCATCGACCCGCCCTCATCGGTGCACCGGCTCGACATCGTCGCGTTGCGCACCCTGTGTGACGTCGGCGAGGTCTGGTGCATCGGAGACAGACCCGACGCCGTGGTGGTGCTGACGCCGCGGAGCGACGCGCTCTACCTGGGCAAGCTCGCGGTGGCCGATTCCCACCGCGGCCGGGGGTTCGCGCGTGACCTTGTTGAACTCGCGGGTGCCAGGGCGGCGACGCGTGGGTTCGCCTTCCTGGAGCTCGAGGTGCGCATCGAGTTGGTGGAAAATCAGACTGCCTTCAAACGACTTGGATTCGAGGTCGTTCGCGAAACAGCGCACGCAGGTTTCGACCGCCCGACCAGTGTCACGATGCGGGCCGCCGTGCCGCCGTCGCCTACGCCTCGAAACGGGTGACGCTGAACGGCGACAGGTCGGTGTTTGGCGCCGTGTTGTTGACCAGATCAGCCAGGATCTGCCCGGTCTTCGGAGCCATCATCAAGCCGTAGTGGCTGTGGCCGAAGGCCGAGTACAAGCCCGGCCGATCGGGAAACTCACCGAGCATCGGCAGGCTGTCGGGGAACGACGGCCGAGACCCCATCCAGGACGTCATGCCGTCGGTGTCGAGGTCGGGGAAAAGGCGTTTGGCAATGGTGGCCAGTTCGCGCACCCGCTTCTCGTTGCGCGGCGCGTCGCGGTCGGTGAATTCCGCCGTGCCGGCAACGCGGACGCCAGTTTCCATGGCGCTCGCGACCGCCATCATGTCGGTGTCCATGATCGAGTTGTTGACCTCGATGCCGGCGGTGGGGAATTCAACGTGGTAGCCCCGTTCGGCCTGCAGGGGCACATCCAGCCCAAGCGGTCTCAGCAGGTCGACGGACCAGGCGCCGGCGGCGACCACCACCTGCGGTGCGCACACGGTGCCTGTGTCGGTGTGCACCGACCACGTGCCGTCCGCGTTGTGCGTCAGCGCAGTCACGTCGGCCCGGTGCAGCGTCGCACCGAGTGCCATGGCCTTCTGACTCAACACCTCGCCGATCTTGCCCGGTGAGACCGCTCGTGCCTGCCCCTTGATCAACACTGCCGCCTTGAACTCGCGCGAGAGGGCGGGTTCCAGCGCGTGCAATTCGTCCGCGCCGATGCGTTCGAGCTCGGCACCGTGCTCGGCGCGGATGCGGTACCCGAGGTCGGCGGTGGACGCCTTGCGCGGATCGCGAAACGCGTGCACGTACCAACTGTCCTGCACCAGCGCCTCGTGGCCCGTGCCGGCGAGGTGCTTGCGGTAGAGGTCGACGTTGGCGTGGTTCAGTGTGTCCATCGCCGTGGCCGCTGCCGCAACCTGCTCCGCTGTCCCGTTCCTCAGAAAGCGCAGGCCCCACGGGATGAGTTTGGGCAAGTGCCGGACACGCACCGAGATCGGACCGTTTTCACGCAGCAGCATGCCAGGGATCTTTTTCCACAAGCCCGGCACAGATTGGGGAATGATCGACCAGGGCGAGATCACACCGGCGTTGCCGAATGACGTGGCCTGGCCCGGTGCTGCGCGGTCGATGAGGCGCACGGTTTTGCCGGTCTCGAGAATCGACAGCGCACAGCAGATGCCGACGATGCCGGCGCCGACGATGGTGACGTCCGAGGACGGGTGGTCAGCATTGCTCATCTGTCAGCCTGGGACGGCGTCGGGGTGCGACTTGGCCGCGTTTGGCCACTTGCCAGATCACGGCGGGCGCCAGAATCGCCAACGACACCAGGTCCGCTTGCCAACTTGGTGCAATGCACACCAGACCGGCAACCGCTGCAAGCACCCGCTCGATCGCATTCATCGGCGCGAGCCAGTAGCCCACAACGGCTGCAGACAGTGCGATGACGCCAACAATGCAACTCGTTGCAGTGTAGGAGAACTCGACGAAATCGAAGCCGGTACTGGAGACAAACAGCAGCACGGGGGCGTAGACGAACGCCATGGGTGCCACGATTTTGCCGAGGCCGAGCGTGAACGCGGAAATGCCGGTGCGAAACGGGTTGGCGTTGGCTATGGCCGCGGCGGCGTAGGCCGACGTGCAAACCGGCGGTGTGATTTCCGACACCACGCCGTAGTAGAGCACGAACATGTGACTCGCAATCGGCGGGATGCCGAGCTGGGCGAGCGCCGGCTGAGCCACCGAGACCAACATGATGTAGAGCGCTGTCGTCGGGATGCCCGCGCCCATCAGAATGCAGGCGATCGCGATGAACAACAGCGACAGAAAGAGTTGCAGGTCTTCGACCGAGATGACCTCGAGCAGGCCGCCGAACGTGACGTAGCTGAAAATGTCCGAGGCGAGCGCAGAGGCCCCGCTGGTGACCATGAAGCCGATACGAAAGCCGACACCGGTGGTGTTGATCACGCCGACCACGATGCCGACAGCCGCTGAGGCGGCACCGACGGCGAGCGCGTACTTCACGCCGAGTTCGACCGCGGCCGACATCTCGGGGATCTCGATGCGTTTCTGTGGGTTCAGCGTGCCGATGACCGAGACCGCACACAGCAGCGCCGCCATGCCGAACTCGAAGCCGCCGCCAAGGTACTTCCAGACGACGAAGGCGATGAACGCTGCGGGGTACACCAGGGTCAGTGGGCTGCGGTAGCGCGCCATGCCGACGATGATCGCGAGTGAAATCCCGCAGAACGCGGACATGAACGGGGTGTAGCCCGAGAACAGCACCACCAGCAGGCCGACCAGCGGAATGATGTTGGCCCAGCCGTCGGCCCAGACGGCCTTGAACTTCGGCAGCATGTCGCGCGAGAGGCCCTGCAGGTTCAAGCGCCGGGCCATCAGGTGCACGACGGCGAAGACGCCCACGTAGTGCAGCAGTGCCGGGAAGATCGCCGCGATCACGATCGTGGTGTACGGCACCTCGAGGAACTCCGCCATGATGAACGCCGCCGCGCCCATGATCGGTGGCGTGATCTGGCCGCCGGCGGAGGAGGCGGCCTCGACGCCGCCGGCAAAGTGGCCGGGGTAACCCAGGCGTGTCATGTTCGGGATCGTCAGCGCCCCGGTCGACACGGTGTTCGCCACCGACGAGCCCGAGATGGTGCCGAAGAAAGCCGAGGAGACGACCGACACTTTTGCCGGTCCGCCGGTGTAGCGCCCGGCGAGGATCGTGGCGTTGTCGATGAAGAGTTGGCCGAGGCCAGTGCGCTGGGCGATCACGCCGAACAGCACGAAGTGGAAGACGATCGTCGAGACCACCCAGAGGGTGACGCCGAAGATGCCTTCCTGCGGGAAATACATGCTTGACACGAAGGTGTTGAATTTCACCCCCGGGTGCTGAAGGATGCCGGGAAAATACGGCCCGAGCAGCGCGTAGGAAATGAACACGCAGATGATCGCGGGCAGCACCCAGCCGAGTGTGCGTCGCGCGAGGTCGAGCACCAGCACGATGATCACGACACCGAAGAACACGTCGTAGCCGTTCGGGTTGCCCATGCGGAAGGTCTGCTCGTCGATGCCGAGCCACGCGATTCCGCGCCAGGCGAGGCCAACATAGAGCGAGGCGAGCACGCCGAAGGCCATCAGCGCAAGATCGTAAACCGGGATATTGCCGACGCGCCAGGCGCTGGCCCTGAGGGCAAACGCGTTTTTCGTCTTGAAGATCGGGAACAGCGCGTACGTCAGAATGAAGAGCCCGGTCAGGTGGTACCCCATGTGCCAATGGTCTGCGGGCAGGCCAAAACCGGCGGTGATGTAGTGGTAGACACCGAACACGATGGCGACCGCGCGCAACACCATGGCGGTCCGTGCGCCCACGGCACGGGTGGCCGATCCCTCGTCATACTTCTCTTCTATCGCTGCCAGCTCTTCGGCAGTCAACTCATGTGAGTTCTCGGCGGATGTGCTGTCCGACATGGAGCGTGTTCTCTGTATCGGGGACGGAAAAACCGGCTGGCATTGCGCCAGCCGGTTGCTGGGGCGTGGTTACATCAAGCCGGCTTCTTTGTAGAACTTTGCCGCACCGTCGTGCAGCGGCACGCCGAGTGCCTCGACGCCGTCGAGTGCGGTGTCAGGGGTGATCTGCTTACCCTTGGCGTGGCCGTTGTCGAGCAGCTTGCGGGTGTTGCTGTTCCACAGGGCCTTGGTGATGCCGTAGACCAGCTCTTCGCTGAGGTCCGAAGAAACAACAAGCATGGCACTCACGGCCGGTGTCATGATATCTGCATCGACACCCTCGTACACGCCGCCCGGAATCTTCGAGGGGATGTAGGCGGGGATGATGCCGTTGATCTTGGCGAGGTCGTCCTCGCTGAAGGAGTGCAGGCTCATGCCCTTGGTCGAGGCGAGTTGCACCATGGCAGCGACCGGCCAGCCCGCGGCGTAGAAGTAGGCATCGAGCTGTCCGTCGGCCAGACGCTCGGCGCTCTGGCTGTTGTTGAGCTCGGCTTCGTCCATGTTGTCGCGCGTGACACCCCAGGCTTCGAGCATCTGCAGCACGGCCACCTGGGTGCCCGAGCCGGCCTGTGCGATGCCGACGCGCTTGTCGGCGAGGTCACCGAGGTTGTCGATGCTCGCGCCCTTGGGCATCACCAGGTGCAGGTCTTCAGGGTAGAGGTTGGCGACGATGCGCAACTTCGGGTGAGCCTTGCCCTCGAACTTGCCCTCGCCGAGGTACATCGAGCGGGTGACGTCCGCGGCCGCGAGGCCCGCTTCGAGTTCCCCGTTCTGCACGGCGGCGTTGTTGAACACCGAGGCGGTGGTGGACTGCGCGATCGCGATCAGGCCGGGCACGCCGCACTGGCCGCCCTTGTCGCAGGGGCGCGAGCCCGGCGGTGCCGAGATGCCGTTGGCGATGGTGCCGCCGATCGGGAAGTAGGTGCCGCCGGCGCCGCCGGTGCCGATGCGGAAGAAGGTCGGGTCCGCCGCGTGTGACGCGGTGCTCGCGATCAACGCACCGCCCAGCGCGATCGCGCCCATGACTGTCTTTACGGTTTTCACTGCTTGGTTCTCCTGTGGAAAGGCATCACGTGAAGCCACTGTCCGGCAACCGCGCCGGAAGACCACAGGGTAGGGCGCTGATAATATCAATGCAAATTGTAATAATCTTTATATCTATAGGATTTTCTGATGTTTATTCCCGTATGAAAATCAACCACATGCAGGCCTTTCATGAACTGATGCTGACGGGCTCGGTGTCGGAAGCCGCACGCAACCTGAACCGAAGCCAACCGGCGGTCAGCGCCCTGATCGCGGGCCTCGAGGCCGAATTCGGCATGAAACTGTTCGAGCGCCGCAACGGCCGGCTGCACCCGGTGCCCGAGGCGCACTACCTCAAGGAGGAGTGTTCGGAGCTGCTTGGCCGCATCGACCAGTTGCGCAAGAACATGCAGGGCATCAAGGCCCTCAAGGGCGGGCGGCTGGACATCGTCTGCATGCCGGGCCCCTCGGTGTTCCTGCTGCCGCACATGGTCGCCGATTTCGCGCTGGAAAAACCCGACATGGAGTGCAGCCTGATCTCGCGCAGCTCCGAGGCGGTGTTCCAACTGGTCGCAGCGCAGCAGTACGACCTCGGTCTGGCTGACCACGCCGTCGGCAAGGTGGACAGCACGTCGCTGGTGTCCGAGCGCGTGTTTCACTTCACCTGCATCTGCGCGATTCCCAAGGGCGACCCACTGGCGGCCAAGCGCGTGATCAAGCCGCAGGACCTCGACGGCAAGCCGCTGGCGACCCTGTACAAGGGGCACGAGATTCACACCAACACCCGGCGGGTGTTCAACGACACTGGTTGCCGACTGAACATCAAGTTCACGACGCAGTATTTCATCCCGTTGCTGACCTACGTCGAGAAGCGTGTCGCCTACGCGATTGTCGACCCCATCGCGGTCGAGAGTTACCGGCTGAACCGTGGCGACGACGCGGGCCTGGTTTTCCGCCCGTTCAAGCCGGTGGTGGGTTACCGCGTGTCGGTGTTGACCCCGGACTACCGCCCGGCGTCGCGCTTGATGCAATCGTTCCAATCCACCCTGCTCGAGAGAATGACCGCGCTGGGCGGTGTCCGTGGCAAATGAGTGACGCGTGCGTGGCGGTGGCCTGCCCCCGGGCCGTTGCCCACAGGGCGACGAGCGTGATCGGTTCCGGTACAGTCACCCGCTCACACCAGCGACTTCGAACGCGTGCCGTGACACGTGAACCCATCGTCCGCCGCCAGGCGGGGTACCCGGCCGGCCGCAGCCAGGCATCGGCCTACCGCGACCTGATCTGGGCCGTTGCGACCGCCGATGCGGACACGGGCGACATTCGACAGCAGGCCGAAGAGGCCTTGGCGCAACTGGACGTCAACCTGGCCGCGCTCGGGTCGCATAAGTCGCGTCTGGTCTCGGTGCAAGTCTTCCTCGCAGACATCACCGACAAACCGGCTTTCGACGCGGTCTGGGGTCCCTGGATCGGATCCGACCCCGGTTGCTGGCCCCAGCGGGCCTGCGTCGGCGTGCAGCTCGGTGGGGCGTGGCGCGTCGAGATCACCGCGGTCGCGGTGTGTGACGCGGCCTGACGGCTCGGTGTCGGTGCGTCGCGCGCAGGGGGGCAACGGGTGCGGCTGAGCGCGGGCGCGCTGGTCGCCTACGCCACGCCGGCACTGGGCCTCGCGGCGCTCCTGTTCACGGTGCAGTTCTTCTTCCTCAAATACGGCGCGGAAGTGCTGCTGTTGTCGCCGGCGACGGTCGGCGCCCTGATGGCCGTGGCCAAACTCTGGGATGCGGTGTCCGACCCGGTGATCGGGGCGGCGAGCGACCGCTACCGTGGCGCAGGCGGTCGCCGACGGCCTTTCATGTGGTGGTCGCTGCCGGTCATGGGCGTGGGGTTTCTCGCGCTCTGGGCGATACCCGTGGACGTCGCGCCGTCGCTCAAGCTGGCGCTGGCCCTCGCAGCCCTGTTGGTGTTCTTCACCGGTTTCAGCCTGCACTCGGTGCCGCACGTGTCATTCGGCGTGGAGTTGTCGCCACAGCGCCACCAGCGCGTGCGCGCTTTCGGGGCCCGTCACGTGTTTTGGACGGTCGGCCTCTTCGCCGCCTTTGCCGTCGTCCAGCTTGGCAGTGGCCTGGATCAGCCGGCGGTGTTGGCCTTGATGGGGGCGGTGGTGGTCGCCGCGGTGCTGCTGTGCGCGGTGACGCCGGCGCTGCTCAGGACAACCGAGGCCGTCGGTGAGGCGCACAGTGCGCCGATTGTCGCGGGCTACCGTGCGGTGTTTCACCAGCCTGGCACCGTGACGGTGTTGCTGGTGTGGTTCATCGAGAACCTCGGCGCCGGCGTGGTCGGTGGGCTCGCGCCGTTCTACGCCGATTACGTGTTGGAACGGCCTGAACTGGTCGGCGTTTTGCCCGCCGTGTATGCGTTTGCGGGCATCGCCTCGGTGCCGCTCTGGATCGCGCTGTCGCGCGTCTGGGGCAAGAAAGCGACGTGGCTTGCGGCGATGGTGCTCGGGGCGGTCGGCTTTGCACTGACCTACCTCTCGCTCACGTCGGTGCCGCTGCTGTATCTCGCGCTGGTGCTCGCGGGTGCCTCGATGGGCTGCGGTGGGGTGATGGCCATCGCCGTCATGGGGGATCTCGTTGACGCGCTTGAGCAGCGCAGTGGCATCCGTCAGGAGGGCGCGTTCACTGGCGTGCTCAACCTCGGACTGAAAGTTGGCATCGCGTTGTCGGTCGCGTTGGGCGGTGCCGTGCTCTCGCTGCTCGGCTTCGAGGCGAACCAGATCCAGACCGTCGAGACCCGCGACGGTATCCGGCTCTTTTTTGCGGCCTTCCCCGCAGTGGCCTTTCTGATCGCCGCTGCTGTCTTTGCCCGCTACCCCGAACCGACACGCCCGCGCGACCGGCAAGGTTGAGGCCGCCGACACTGCTGTAGCGGCCGTCGGTGGTATGGTCAGTACGTGTCGCCGTCCGCGTGTCTTTGCGGCTGGCTGTCAACTTCAGGTACCGGTGCCATGACCCCAGAGCGCTTCAACGCCTTTTGTGCCCGCTTGACCGCGACGTCGCACGTCGTGCAGTGGGGCGGTGCGGATGTCTGGAAGGTGGCTGGCAAGGTGTTCGCGGTCGGTGGCTGGGACACCGACCGCGGACCGGCCTTCACCTTCAAGACTTCGGTCTCCGATTTCCACTTTCTCAGCGAAGAGCCCGGGTACCGTCCCGCCCCGTATTTCGCCAGCCGGGGCATGAGCTGGATTCAGTGCGTGGACGCGGCGTCGCTGCCCGCCGGTGAACTCGAGGACTACCTGGTGGCCTCGCACCGGCTGGTTGCGGCAGGGTTGAGCCGCAAGGCCCGGGCTGAGCACGGCCTCGACTGATCCCGGGCCCCGACAGCACGGCGGTCAGCGGTTGAGCGCACCCGGCAGCGCGCGGAGTGGCTCGTCGCGCGGTTCTGTGACGTGCTGCCACAGCGTGGCGGCGCGTTCCGCGCCGACGACGCTTGCCGCTTTCGCGCGCACCCGACCCTCTCGCGCCGGTGTGTCGGCGAGGAAGTCGCTGTCGAGCAGGTCGGCTGTTGCGGTGTTTGAGCGGCCCCGTGCATGCACCGTCACGTCGGCCGCAGTCTCGGCGACGGCGCTGTCGAATTCGATCACCACCTTGTCCCGTAAGCCGACCACGGCTGGGTCGTGGCACAGCGCATCGGTGTAGGTATCGAGGCGGGCGGTGTCGTGGCCGCAGAGCGTCGCCGCGGCGAGCAGCCGGTAGCTGAACTTGGCGCCGAGCCCGGTGTCGGGGGCCAGCTGGTTGCACACGTGCTGAAACGCAGGCGTGACACGCACGGTGACCGCGTCTACGTCTGCCGGATCGATGGGTTGGCCTGCGCAGAGGGACAGCAGCGCATCGATCATCGCGTGTGTGCCGTGGCAACAGGCGTGGAACTTGTGGGTCACATCCTCAAAGCGGAACGCCGTCGACAGGCCATCGAAGGCGGTGGCATCGGCGTCGCCCCGGTGGGTATCGGACAAACCCTGGTGGGCGGCCAACGCGTCCGGTGCCGGCACTACGCCGTGCAGGGCGAGCCGCGCGGCCTCGACGCCGTTGCTCGCCGCGAGCCCGGCGTGCCAGGGCTTGGCCATGCTGCCGAACTGGGTACGCAAGCCGGATGCGCGTGAGGCGACCAGGGAAAGGGCATTGGCCACCTGGGCGGGCGCGAGGCCGAGCAGGCGCGCAGCGGCAACCGTGGCACCGACGCTGCCGGCCGTGCCGGTGATGTGAAACCCGGCGGCGTAGTGGCCGCGACCCAGCCAGCGGCCGACCCGCGTTACGGTTTCGAGCCCGACCACGAGCGCCTCGAGCAGCGCGGTGTCCGACGCCTGCGTGGCCTCTGCGACGGCCAGGGCCGCCGGAATCACCGCGACCGACGGGTGCCCGATGTAGTCGAAGTGGGTGTCGTCGTAGTCGAGCGCGTGGGACACCGTGCCGTTCACCAGCGCCGCCGAGGTCGCCGGCATGGCGAGGGTGCTGCCGATGGCGGAGGACTCGGGTGTGCCGCCGTTCTGTGCCACGTAGGCGCGCACCGCCGCGGCCACGGGTTCGTCACGGCCGGCGAGCGAGACGACGCACCAGTCGAACAGCGACAGCAACGTGATCCGGTGCATGCGCTCGGTCGGCTGGGCGGGTGCGAGGGCGAAGTCGACGAGGGTGTCGGTGACGGACATGGCAAGCGGTCCGGGTTCAGGGTGGGTCGCCGTGGGTGGCGGGGGGGAATTCGGCGCGGATGCGGTCACCGTGTTCGTCGGCTTGCGGCACCGCCGTGTGCGGTCCTTGTGCGCTCGGGACCGGCAGTGCTGCCATCGCAATCTCGACCCCGTTGTGCACCGCGGTCAACTCGCGCAACTGGGGGTGATCGGAGAGCTCGGAGACACTGTTGAGCCGCGCGTTGGCGATGCGCGCGGCGTCCAGGCGTTGCAGCACGGTTTCGCGCGGCAGCGACGCAAAGGCCGTGTTCACGGTCGCATCCAGGCTGGCGCGGTTGGCGTAACGGTCGGGGTTGTCGCGGTAGCGTGGGTCGTCGATCAGCTCCGGCTGTTCGAGCACCTGCTCGCAGAATGCGGCCCATTCGCGGTTGCTCTGGATCGACAACAGCACCGGTTCACCGCGTGCGCAGGTGAACGCACCGTAGGGGGCAATGAAACTGTGTTGCAAGCCGGTGCGTTGCGGCGCCCCGCCGCCGTAGCGGTGGGCGAGCAGTGGCATGTTCATCCAGTCGGCCATGACGTCGAACATCGAGATCGAAATCTCGCAGCCGCGGCCGGTGCGGTGCCGTTGCAGCAGGGCGCGCAATACGGCCGAGAACGCCGTGAGCCCGGTGGACAGGTCCGTCAGCGAGACCCCGACCCGGCTCGGTTGCTCGGGCGTCCCGGTCACGCTGCACACGCCGCTCTCGCCCTGCACGAGTGCGTCGTAGGCCTTGCGCTCGGCGGCGCTGCCGGTCTCGCCGTAGCCGGTGATCCGGACGCAGACGAGACCGGGGTTGGCGTGTTGCAGGGTGGCGGTGTCGAGGCCGAGACGGTCGACTGCGCCAGGCGCGAGGTTGCTGAGAAAAACGTCGGCGCGTGCGAGCAGGCGGGTCATCAGCGCCCGGTCGTCGCTGTTTCGCAAGTCCAGAGCGATCGATTCCTTGCCGCGGTTGAGCCAGGCGAACACCGTGCTCTGGCCGGCCGCGCCGGCGTCGTAGCCCCGGGCGAAATCGCCCTCGGGCCGCTCCACCTTGATCACGCGCGCGCCGGCGTCGGCCAGCAGCAAGCCGGCGTAGGGCGCGGCGACCGCCTGCTCCAGGGAGACGACCAGGGTGCCTTCGAGCTCGTTGTGAAGCGGCATGGCAGGCCTCGGGAATCGCGAACCCGGCAAAGGGTGGCATGCCGGGCGCGTCGGGGCCAGTCCGGGCTACGTGGTCCCGGGTGTGCGGTGGTAGGGTACCGGGTGGGGATGCGATGCCCTTGTCACCAACGGGTCACAACGATGACAACAGCGTGTGTTCGTGAGGTCGGCCTGCGGGACGGCCTGCAACTGACCGCCACCCGACTCGACACCGAGACCAAGCTCGAGTGGATTCGCCGCCAGGCGGCAGCGGGTTTTCGCGAGATCGAAGTCACGTCGTTTGTGCCGCCGAAACTGCTGCCGCAGTTTGCCGACGCCGCGGAGGTGGTCGCCGGCGCCAACGCCGTGGCCGACCTGACCGCAGTGTCGTTGGTGCTGAATCTCAAGGGCGCGGAGCGGGCGATCGCCGCGGGCGCCAGGCACCTGACCTACGTGGTGTCGGCGTCCGAGGCACACAGCCAGTCCAACGTGCGTTGCAGCACAGACGAGGCGGTCGCACGCTTCCCGGACATCGTCGCGCTGTCGCGCGAGCACGGCGCTTTTGTCGGTGCGGCGATCTCCACCTCGTTCGGCTGCAGCCTGCAGGGCCATGTCGCGCCGGAGCAGGTGTTGGCGATCGTCGCCGAGCTCAGCCGCATGGGCGCAGGCGAAATCACGCTGGCCGACACGGTGGGTTACGCGAGCCCGACCGCGGTGTCCGCGCTGTTCACGGCGGCCGCGGGGCAGACAGACGGCCCGCTCGCGGCGCATTTTCACGACACGCGCGGGCTCGGACTCGCCAACGTGGTCGCGGCGGCCGATGCCGGGGTGCGCCACTTTGATGCGTCGCTCGGTGGCCTCGGCGGCTGCCCCTTTGCGCCGGGTGCGAGCGGCAACATTGCCACCGAAGACTGTGTGTACCTGCTCGAGAACCTCGGCCTGGCCACGGGTGTCGACATCGACGCGATGCTCGCGGTGCGCAACCAGCTCGACCGCTGGCTGCCCGGCGAGACGCTGTACGGCAAGCTGGCGTTGGCCGGTCCGGCACGCACCTTTGCGGTCGCAGCCGCCGGCTGAGCACCCGCGCAGTGGCACTTTAGTGCCGGTTCTACGTGGTAGCCCACGCCTGAAAACGGCGCGCTGTTCTGCGATACTTGGGGATTGCGCTGACAACCGCGCCGGAGTGCCCGGGCTGCGGTCCAGCGCGTCGGCGCGTGCCCTGTGCGTGACGGCGCCCCCCGCCAGATTCACCCGACGAGGTTGTTATGAAACTCGGTGCGTTGAGAGAAACCGCTGACGGCGAGCAACGCGTTGCGCTCACCCCGGACAGCGCCAGGCAGTTGCAGAAGCTCGGTCACGACTGCGTGATCGAGAGCGGCGCCGGCGCCGCCGCGCGGTTTGCGGACGACGCCTACCGGGAGGCCGGTGTCGAGGTTGTCAATTCGGCCGACGCGGTCTTGAACGCCGCCGACATCATCGCCCGCGTACGCGCGCCCTCGCTGGCCGAGGTCGAGGCCATGCCGGAGGGCAAGCAGCTCATCGGTTTTCTCGCGCCGGCCCAGTCGCCCGAGTTGCTCGAGGCGCTTCGGGTCAAGCGCACCAGCGCCATCGCCATGGAGATGGTGCCGCGGATCAGCCGCGCGCAGAAAATGGACGCCCTGTCGTCCATGGCGAACATCGCCGGGTACCGCGCGGTCATCGAGGCAGGCAACCAGTTCGGCCGTTTCTTCACCGGCCAGATCACCGCGGCGGGCAAGGTCCCGCCCGCCCAGGTGTTGGTGATCGGGGCCGGGGTTGCAGGCCTTGCCGCCATCGGCACCGCGCAGTCGCTCGGCGCGGTGGTCAAGGCCTTCGATGTGCGCCCCGAGGTCGCCGAGCAGATCGAGTCCATGGGCGCCGAGTTCGTCTTCCTCGACTTCGAGGAGGACGGTGGCGGGGAGGGCGGCTACGCCGCACCGTCCTCGCCCGAGTTCCGCGAGAAGCAGCTCGCCTGCTTCCGCGAGCTGGCACCCGAGATCGACATCGTCATCACCACTGCGTTGATCCCCGGGCGCGCCGCGCCCAAGCTCTGGCTCGACGACATGGTCGCGGCCATGAAACCCGGCTCGGTGGTCGTCGACCTCGCGGCCGAGATGGGCGGCAACTGCGACCTCACCGTCGCCGGCGAGATCGTCGAATCGGCCAACGGCGTGCGCGTGGTCGGGTACACCGATTTCCCGAGCCGCATGGCAACCCAGGCGTCGAGCCTCTACGCGACCAACATCCGCCACATGATGGCCGACCTCACGCCGGAGAAGGACGGCAAGGTCGTCTGGGACATGGACGACGACGTCATCCGCACCGCCACGGTGACCCACGGCGGCGAGCTGAGCTTTCCGCCCCCGCCGCTCAAGGTGGCGGCGCAGGCCAAACCGCAACCGAAGAAAGCCGAACCCACGCCCGAGGAGATCAAGGCCGCCGAACTCGCCGCCGAGCGGGCGCGCGGCAAGCAGCAGATTCAGCTGCTGTGCGCGGGCGGGGCCCTGATGTGGCTGATCGGTGCCTACGCACCCGCGAGCTTCATGCAGCACTTCATTGTCTTCGTGCTGTCCTGCTTCGTCGGCTTCCAGGTGATCTGGAATGTGTCGCACTCGTTGCACACGCCGCTCATGGCCGTGACCAACGCGATCTCCGGGATCGTCATTGTCGGGGCTTTGCTGCAGGTCGGGTCGCCTTCTGGGCTTGTGACCTTTCTCGCCGCCGTGTCGGTGTTGATCGCGACGATCAATATCGTCGGCGGATTCATGGTCACGCGCCGCATGCTGGCGATGTTTCAGAAGAGCTGAGGAGAGCGAGATGGGTTCTGGATTGGTTACCGCAGCCTACATCGCGGCAAGTGTGCTCTTTATTCTCAGCCTCGGCGGCCTGAGCAACCAGGAGAGCGCCAAGCGCGCCGTCTGGTTCGGCATTGTCGGCATGGCGATCGCGGTGCTCGCGACCGTTGGCTCCGAAGCGGTCACGGGCCTTGGCTGGATCATCCCGATGATGGTCATCGGTGCGGGCATCGGCACGGTCGTCGCGCAGCGCGTCGAGATGACCGGCATGCCGCAGCTCGTCGCGGCATTGCACAGTTTTGTCGGTCTGGCCGCCGTCTTCATCGGCATCAACTCCGAGATTGCGCCGCCCCCCGGGCTCAGCGATGTTGAGAAGACAATCCACGAGGTCGAGATCTTCCTCGGCGTGTTCATCGGCGCGATCACCTTCACCGGCTCGATCGTCGCCTACGGCAAGCTCGCAGGCAGTATCGACGGCAAGCCGCTGACCCTGCCCGGCCGCCATGCGCTCAACCTCGGCATGCTGATCGCCTGCCTGGCACTCGGTGCGTTGTTCCTGAACCACGCCGGCATCTGGACCTTGATCCTCATGACGCTGATCGCTTTCGTGATCGGTGCGCACCTCGTCATGGCGATCGGCGGCGCCGACATGCCGGTGGTGGTGTCGATGCTCAACAGCTATTCCGGCTGGGCGGCAGCGGCGACCGGTTTCATGCTCGGCAACGACCTGCTGATCGTCACCGGCGCGCTCGTCGGTTCGTCGGGCGCGATCCTCTCGTACATCATGTGCAAGGCGATGAACCGCAATTTCGTCTCGGTGATCCTGGGCGGTTTCGGCGGCAGTGCCGGGCCTGCGATGGAGATCGACGGCGAGCAGATCGCGATCGACGCCGGTGGTGTGGCCGCGGCGCTCGAGGACGCCGACAGCGTGATCATCGTGCCGGGCTACGGTATGGCCGTGGCGCAGGCGCAGCAATCGATCTCCGAACTGACTCGCCGCCTGCGCGCCCAGGGCAAGTCGGTGCGCTTTGCCATCCACCCGGTGGCCGGGCGCCTGCCGGGTCACATGAACGTGCTGCTGGCCGAGGCCAAGGTGCCGTACGACATCGTGCTCGAGATGGACGAGATCAACGACGACTTTCCGGACACCGACGTCGTCATGGTCGTGGGGTCCAACGACACCGTGAACCCGGGGGCACAGGACGACCCGAACAGCCCCATCGCCGGCATGCCGGTGCTGGAGGTCTGGAAGGCCAAACAGGTGTTCGTCTCCAAGCGCGGTTCGGGCGCGGGCTATTCCGGCGCGGAGAACCCGCTGTTCTTCAAAGACAACACGCGAATGTTCTACGGCGATGCGAAAGCCTCGGTCGACGCCCTGCTGCAGCAGATCAGCTGATCGGTTGCGCGCGGTGACACCACGTCGAGGGAACGCACAGACCGGCCGGAGATGGGCGTTGCCGACGCGGATCTGCGGGTTGAACGCCACCCGTGAAACCACGGAGCAGGGCAGGACGTGACAGCGCTTCGATTCACCTTGCTCGGTACCGGATCGTCGGGCGGCGTGCCGCGCATTGGCAACGACTGGGGCGCTTGCGACCCGACCGAGCCGCGCAACCGCCGTCGCCGCTGCGCGCTGCTGATGACACGCGAGGCCGACGACGGTGCCCGCACCACCGTGCTCGTCGACGCCGGCTGCGACATGCGCGAACAGCTCATCGATGCGCGGGTCGAGCGACTCGACGGCGTGGTCATCACGCACGCCCACGCCGACCACATCTTCGGTCTCGACGACCTGCGCCAGGTCAAGATCCGCATGCGCGAGTGCGTTGACGTCTACCTCGATGACGCCACGTCGGAGCGTGTGATGCAGGCGTTCGACTACTGCTTTCGCCAGCCCGAGGGCAGCAGCTACCCGCCGATCTGCATCGAGCACCGGATCGAAGCGGACAACCCCTTCGAGGTCGACGGCGCCGGCGGGCCGCTGTCCATTCGGCCTTTGCAGGTCGAGCACGGTGACATCCACGCTCTCGGGGTGCGGGTCGGCGACTTCGCCTACGTGCCCGACATCAAGACCGTCCTGCGCGCGTCGAGTCGCGCGGCGTTGAGCGGGCTCGAGGTGCTGGTGCTCGACGCCCTGCGCCGCGCGCCGCACCCGAGCCACCTCAACGTCGAGGAGGCCCTGGCTCTGATCGACGAGCTGCGCCCGCGGCGCACGGTGCTGACGAACATGCACACCGACCTCGATTACGCAACGCTCTCGGCCGAGCTGCCCGACGGCATCGAGGTGGGCTTCGACGGGCTCGAGATCGTGCTGAGCTAATCGGCCGGCTGGATGGCGAGACGGCCGCGGCCGTGGACGCTGTCGGGCGGGTGTGACGCGGCCGTTTTGGGCGCACGGTGCGCCTCGAATACGGTACCCTAGCGGCCCGTTATCAGATCCACCGCACAGGTAAGCCGGACCATGTTCACGCCATCGTTGCAAGCGGCTGTCCGTGATCGATTCATGCACACCGACCGCTGCCCCTTCACCGGCGAACGGGTCTTTTTCGAGAATGCCGGGGGCGCGCTGACCCTGGCGTCGGTGGTCGAGCGGGCAGGCGAACTGCTCGGCGTGCCCGACAACCAGGGGCGCGACAACCCCGCCTCTCATGCGCTCGTGTCGATCATCGAGCAGGGCCGGGCCGACATGCGGGCCTTCCTCGGCTGCGCAGCGGGCCCCGTTTTCATCGGCGAGAGTGGCACGGAGCTCTTGTTCCGCCTGGTGCGCACAGCCTGCCTTGGCTCGCCTGAGGGCGGCGATGTGGTCGGCACCACGCTCGAGCACCCGGCCACGGCGAGCGCGCGCCGCCGCTGGGCCGCAGTGGCGGGCAAGCGGCTGGTCAACGTGCCGCACAGCGACGCGACCGGCGGCGTGACTGTCGACGATTATGCCAAGTATGTGACGGCTGACACGCGCGTCGCGACGATCATCCAGGCCAGCCCCGTGACCGGTATCGGTGTCGATGTCGCGGCGATCGCGGCGCTGATCCGCGAGCGCGCTCCCGAGTGCTTCATCGTGATCGACGGCATCCAGCACGCGGCGCACGGCCACGTTGACATCGACGGCTACGGCATCGACGGCTATGTGATCTCGCCCTACAAGGTGTTCTCCCGCCACAACTACGGCATCGCCTGGGCATCGGACCGGCTGAGCGAGCTGC
This sequence comes from Pseudomonadota bacterium, assembly GCA_039196715.1. Taxonomy (NCBI): domain Bacteria; kingdom Pseudomonadati; phylum Pseudomonadota; species Pseudomonadota bacterium. The sequence continues at coordinate 52,406 of JBCCUP010000014.1, read as the reverse complement.
CGCACGACCAGCTCTACGGCACGCCGCCGTCGCAGTGGGAGCTCGGCACCCGCGACACCTCGGCCTACGCGTGCTGGACCGAGGTCGCGGCCTACCTCGATTGGCTTGGCCAGCAGGTCGGGCAGGACCGCGGCAACCGCCGCAGCAACATCGGCCAGGCCGCCGACGCCATTGCGGCACACGAACAGGCGCTCACCGGGGCCATGCTGCACGGCACCGGAAACCTCCCGGGACTCGCCGACATGGAGGCTGTGACCGTGATCGGTGGCGTTGACAACCCTCACCGGGAAGGCCTGGTCTGCCTGACCGTCGACGGCGTCGCCGCGGCGGACGTTGTCACGCGCCTGAACGACGCTGGCATCCGCACCCACACGCGCAAAGCGGACCACTACTCGGCCAACGTGCTCAGCCCGCTCGGCCTCGATGCGGCGGTGCGGGTGTCGATGTGCCACTACAACACCACCGACGAGGTCGCCCGGTTTCTGGACGTGATGCGACCCATCGCCGGGGCCGCCTGACCCCGGCGTTCCACTCACCCGAATCGACCCGCAACGCCCCGATGTCTGCCCTCGAGAACACTGTTCCGCCACCGCTTGTGGCGCTCATCTGTGCGGTGACGATGTGGTTTGTTGCAACCCTGGGTGGGTCATTCGCCCTGCCCGGTGCGCTGCGCGAGTTGCTCATCGCCACCTTGCTTGCGTCGGCAATCTACGTTGGTGTGTCGGCGCTCTGGGCGTTTCGGGGTGCACGCACGACAGTCGACCCACGGCGGCCCGACCGTGCGAGTACGCTGGTCACCGAGGGCGTGTTCGCCCGCAGCCGCAACCCGATGTACCTCGGCGTGGCATTGCTGCTGCTCGCCTGGGCGGTCTTTCTCGGGTCGGTGCCGGCGTTGCTCGGGCCAGTGGTGTTTGTCGTCTACATCTCGCGCTTCCAGATCGTGCCGGAGGAAGTGGCGCTGCAATCGCGTTTCGGCGTTGCCTACGAGCAGTACTGCCAGCGCGTTCGCCGTTGGCTCTGATTGGCACGCTCAACGCGCGTCTCGCTGAAGTTGCGACTCGCGGTAGGTGATATACAACCCCGACGCGAAAATGATGACCGCGCCGAGGTAGGTGCTCGGGTGCATCGGGTCGCCAAACACCAGAGCGCCGATCAGGGTGGTCCAGAGCAGACGGCAGAAGTCGATCGACATCACGGCGGTGGTGTCGGTCATCTTCAGCGCTTGCGTCATGCTCAGGTGCCCCAGCGTGGCCAGTGCGCCGCCGAGCCCCATCCAGAGCCAGTGCGCGGGCTCGAGCGGATGCCAGGCCCAGATCGCCATGGGCAGGGAGACCACCGACAGGATGATGGTCATCCAGGCAACGACGGTCGTGCTGCTGTTGCGCACGGTGAGCCGCTTGGCCAGGACCACCGATATCCCCCAGCACACGCTTGAGAACAACACCATCCACATGGCCGGTGACAGCGCCTGCTGGCCGGGCTGAAGCACGACGGTCACGCCGAGGAAACCGAGCGCCAGTGCCGTGATCCGACGAGCCCGAATGCGCTCGCCAAGCAGAATGACAGCTGCCAGGCTTGCAAAGAGTGCGGCAGTGAAACTCAGCGCCGTGGCCTCGGCGATGGGGGCGCGCGTCAACGCGTAGAACCACGAGGCCATGGCAACGACCGAGATCACACCGCGCAACAGAAACCACGGCATGTCGGGGGTGTGCAGGCCGCTCCAACCGGTGCGCAGCAGCAGCGGCGTGACCGCGACCAGGCCAAAGAGGTTGCGCAGGAACAGGATGATGAACGGGTGCACGTCGTCGCCCAGCAAGCGGATGATCCCGTGCATGCAGGACAGGGCCAGGGTGGCACCGAACATCAAGCCCAGTGCGGTCAGTCGGCTGCGGTCGGTGGCGGGCATCGGGGCTGCGTCGATGGCAATCCCCCAGATTACCAGCTTGGCGCACGCACCGTGCGGCAGACGGGATGCGTGTTACGCGCTGCGCCGGCCAGAAAAAGCAGGGTGTCGGTGGGGGTGCGCAGTCTCCGAGCCGGCTCAGTCGTAGGGCCGATCCCAGCGTGACGAGTAGAGGGCGTCTACGGTGGGCGCGGGTTGATCCACGGCGGCGCCGATGTCATCGGGCACCTCGGCCAGCAACACAGCTTCAGGCAAGGGCAGCACGGCCTTGCGGCTCGACCAATTGGCGAGATCGAGCTGCGGTGACACGCCGGTGTCCGGGGTCGCAGCCTGCGACGACAGTGTCCACGACTTGAGGTTCGGGTCGGCCGCCGGGTCCTGCCGAGGCGCGAGGTCAGGCTCGTCGATATCGAGCGCGGCCAACCGGGTGTCGGCGGTGTCGGGTGCCAGCGACTCCATGGCTTCGTCGATGCCGGCGGTGGGCAGGCGTGCTCCCAGGTTGTCACTCACCTCGGCAGTGGCGAGGGTGGAGGCTTCAGGCAACACCGTGCCGACGTTCTCGGCGTCGGCGGCGTAGGCCGTCGCGTCGGTCTCCACACGTTTGAGCTGGTGCGCCCGCACGGCTTCGACGTCGTCACCGCTGGCGAGTGAGACGGTCTCCTCGTAGGGGTCGTCGTAGCCGGTCGGTGGCAGGCCACCCACGGCGATCGGCAGGCTCTCGGTGCCCCCGACCTGCAGTGATGCGAGTTCGGCCGGTTCATTCATTTGTTCGCGCTGGCGGTCCGACGGCTTGCCGTTCCAGATGGTGCCGTCGGAGAACTCGGTGATCTTGTAGTCGTCGACGGACTCGATCTCGAAGAAGCCGGACGGCAGGTCGAGCAGCACAGGGTAGACACGCATGTGGCGGGTGCCCCCGATCTCGGCCCGCAACACCACGTCGAGGTGCGGCTCCTTGACCGGGTACTCGGTGGTGATCAGGGCCTCGATGCGGTCGCCTTGCAGTGACATGACGACATCGACCTCCTGACCGAGCAGGTTGGGCAGGGCGCCGAGCTTGATCGCGTCGGCGTCACCGGCGATGTCCAGCTCGAGCAGCTCGGCGTTCTCGCCGTCTTCGAACAACAAGGGGACGACGGCGCGCAAGGGTTGGTTGAGGCCACTGAGCACGCTGATGTTCCCTAGCGCGAGCGCGTGGGCGTGTGGGCTGACACCGAACGCGGCCACGACGGTGCCTGTGGCAATCGCAAGGCGTTTGACTGCGGCGAGGGTCGAGTTCACGAGATAAGCTCCCTGTCACGGATTTTTGGCGCTGGCGCGCTGACTGGGAGGGAATCAGCAAACTGCGTGCCGCTTTGCCACTCCGCTCGGCAAGACCTTGCCGGTTGTGTGGTGAACGGGGTCGCCATTGGCACGGCGCACCCGCGGCGCGGGCACGTGCAAACGCGGGCCGGATCGCGCCGGGCGCGCGGTGGCTCAGAGCGCGGGCAGGGCGTCGAAGCCGGCCGAGAAGCCGCGCAGCGAGAGGGTCATCGCAACGGTGGCGCCGTCGATCGTCGCCACCCGGATCTCCGCGTCGGCGCCGCGGCGAAACGCCCCCATGACGCGCTCGTCGAGCGGCAGGCCGGCGACGCAGCCTTCAGGGGTGCAGTGGTGAAAGTCGGCAATGAAGGCGTCGCCGCCGTCGACGCTGACCGCGAGGCCGGGTTGCAGCGCCACCATCAACGGCACCGTGGTCAGGATGGCCGGTTCGAAGACGCCGCCGGGCTGTTCGAGGTAGCCGGCCGCCGCGCGCAGCATCGGCCGCTGGCCATCGTCGCTGAACACGACCTGCTCCAGCACGCAGACTTTGGACTGGGTGTTGGGTTCCACTGTGCAGCGTGCGGTCCAGTCCCGAAAGGCCTGACCGTCGTCGACGCCGTGGCTGGGCAGGGCGAAACCGCTGAGCAGCAGGGCACAGAGCAGCAGTGACCGGGCGGTGAGCGTGGGCATGGCAGAACTCGGGTTGTCAGGTCAGGACCATGAGCTTAGTCCAGTCTCGTGTGCAACCACGGCAACCTTGCCAGTTGGATAGGTCCGCGCGATTGCCTGCGCCAGGCGCTGGCGGTAGCATGGCGGCAACGCTGTGACACCGTTGCGTGTGCCGCTGCATCAGCGTCCTGCGGGGCAAGTCAGGGCAACGCCGAGCCCGCCGGCAGCGCGCCGCGGATCGGGGGGCCGCGCCATCGCCCCGGCACGGACTCCCTGGCGCCACGGACGCGCCTCCGCCCGCCCGCACAACTCGGAATCGCTATGGAATTCAACACCGTCACACTCGCCTTCTGTGCGGTGATGGGCGTCCTGTTCGTCATTGATTTTCTCTCGTCCTTCAGTGTGCGGCACCACCGGGACTGCCGGTCCATCATTGTCACCGTCGGGGTGCTCGGGACCTTCGTCGGGGTGTTCATCGGGCTGCAGGGTTTCAACACCGCCGACATAGGCGCGAGCGTGCCGTTGCTGCTCGAGGGCATGAAGACCGCCTTTCTCACGTCGATCGTCGGCATGGGCTTGTCGGTCATCCTCAGCATCTGGATGCGCCTGCGCACCGGCGCGTCCGACGAGCCCGAACTGCTCGCCCAGATTCGCGACAAACTCGATGCCCTGCCGACCCTCGCCAGCGAGGCGCGGCTGTTGCGCGACGCGCAGGAGCAAACCCTGAGCTCGATGAACGCGGCGCTCGACAAGGTCAGCGAAGGGGCGACACAGGAGATCGTCGCCGCGCTCGAGTCGGTGGTGGCGGACTTCAACGCCAACCTGACAGCGCAATTCGGCGAGAACTTCCGCGAGCTCAACGAGGGTGTGACCGCGCTTCTGCAGTGGCAGGAGAACTACCGCGACATCCTCTCGCGTGACGCCGTGCTGATGCAGCAGGTGCAGGACTCGCTCGACACCTCGGCGCAGACGCTGAGCGTTGTCGCCGAGCGCAACGCCGAGACGCAAGCCGTGTACAACGGCCTGGCCGACATCATCAACACCAGCCACAGCCAGCTCGCGATGCTGCAGACCCAGACCGCCGAGTACGCCCGTCTGAGCGACAGCGCCAGTGCCGCGTTCCACCAACTCGATGAGGCCTTCGCCAACCTGCAGGGCGGTCTGCAGGCACAGAGCGACACCGTGGCGCGCCTGACCCGCGAACTCGAGCGGCAGGTGCCGCAGTCGTTGGGGCAGCTGGAGAATACTCTGACCGGCCTGACCAGCCGCTTCGCCGAAGACTACCGCCAGTTTCTCAACCGCTACCGTCAACTGGTGACCGAGGACTGAGGCATGGCACGACGCAGCGACAGCGAGTGGGTGTCGATCACCGACATGATGGCGGGCCTGATGATGGTGTTCATGCTCATCGCCATCGGCTTCATGTGGCAGGTGCAGCAGGAGAAGAACGCGATTTCCGAGATCGCGGTGGCCTACGACGAGTCGCGCACGGCGCTGAACCGGGCCTTGATCGAAGAGTTCGCCGACGACCTGCCGCGCTGGGACGCGGAGATCCTGCCTGACAACACCGTGCGCTTCCGCGAGCCCGATGTGCTGTTTGACGTCAACAGCGCCTCGATCAAGCCGGCGTTCCGCACGATCCTCGACGATTTCTTCCCGCGCTACATCGGTATCCTCGAGCGGCCGGCGTTCCAGACTGAAGTGTCCGAGATCCGCATCGAGGGCCACACCTCGTCCGACTGGCAGGGCGCGAGCGACCCCGGCGAGGTGTACATCAAGAACGCCAAGTTGTCCCAGGACCGGTCGTTTTCCGTGCTCGACTACGTCTTCAGCCTGCAGGCGGAGACCGGCGGCACACGCGATTGGCTGGTGTCGGTGCTGCGTGCAAACGGCCTGTCGTACGCCGTCCCGGTGTTGCACGCCGACGGGCGTGAAGACTCCGAACGCTCTCGTCGGGTCGAATTTCGCGTGCTGACCCGCACCGAGGACAAGATCTACCGCATCCTGCAGCAAGCCGGTGACGCTGCGTGAGGCTGACCCGCTTCTCGCGTCTGGAGTACGCGGTGTCGTTGGTCGGCGGCAAACCGGGCGTGAGCCTGCTGGCGCACCAACTTGCCGATGACGTCGAGTACGTCGACCCGGACACACTCGTGTTTGGCGAGACAGGCATCTACCGTCTGACCCCGGGCGGCGCACTGACGCAGGTTGTGCTGTACCGCGTTGACAACGACATCGACAGCGAGACGCTGGGGCCGTTGTTCGACAAGCACGCACACCACGGGGGGTTTAATGCCGAGCCTGTCGTCACTGCGCTGCACCCCTACTACGTGACTGAATGTCCGGCGCTCGTCCAAGCGGCCTTGCACAATTGGCCGGGTGAGTACGCTATCAGCCAACGTGCCGATGGTCGGTTCCGCGTGCGCTTCACGCGCGGCGCGCAAACCGTGATTGAAATCGACGACCAACGCCTGCGCCCGTGTCCGGAGTGCCTGAGCCGGCTCAACGCCCGGCTTGGCCGACACGGCGATCTCGATGCGGCGGATTTCGTGCCCGGCAAGCTGCTCGGCCGACCGTTCGAGCGGGTGCCACTGGGCTCGACGTCTCCCAACATCAGCTGTCGTGATGTGCCGGAGTCCTTGCGTGACGACTGGGCGAGAATCGAGAAGCATTTTCTCAGCCTGACCGGTTTCCAGTGCCAGGGTGAGCAGTGTCCGCACCCTGACTGTTCGGATGAGACCATGCAGGGCTTCATGCAAGCGCATTACGCAGGCAGCATCCCGGGGTTCCCGCACTTTGCACAACTTCAAAGCCTCTGTGTGCACTGCCATGCCCGTGAACCTGGCCACGGGTATCTGCGAAACCGCGTGACACACCACCGGTACGAGCAGACCTTCGGGCCTCGCTGACACACCCCTGTCCCCAACGCAACATTACCGCGCGGGTTTCGTCGGACCAGAGCGGTGCGCGTGGCACGCCTCTGGCATTTGCTCTCTGACGTTGCGGGGCAAACGGAGTTGTGCGGTGCCGCGAGTGAACATTGTCAATCTGCGGTTCCTGTCAGTCTATCTGCCGGGCCTGTTGCTGCTCGGCTACCTGATTATCGGTGCCGTCGAATTGATGATTGTGCGCCAGCTCGACCGCGAATTGATTGACCTGTCTGTCGATCGAGCCCGGCAAGTCTCTGATATATCGCACGATATCGTGCAAACCTACCACGCGCGCTGGCTGCGCGGTGACCTTGGCGTGACCGAGGCGCGCGAGCTGGCTTTCGAAGAGATACAGGCCCTCGAATTCGGTGGCAGTGGCCATTTCTTCGTCTTCAACCTCAACGGCGTGGTGCTGGTGAACGGCGCCGACCCCGACCTCGTCGGGCAAAACCTCTACGGCCTGACCGACGCCCACGGCAAGTCCGTGATCAAGCAACTCCTGCGCGAAGCTTTTTCCGACGGCGAGAGCACCGTGTTCAGTGCGACCTCGAATGTCGAGGGCGCCGAGGTGATGCCGGCGAACCTCGACGCGATCTACTTTGCCAAGCGGTTCTCGCCGTGGTCGATCGTCGTTGGCACGCGCATCGACGGCGCTGAGATCAAGGCGGCACACACGGTGCTGCTGCGCGACGAGATGTGGCAGTTCGCGCTGATCATCCTGATCATGACGCCGATTTTCTGGTACCTCCGTCGCGCTGCGCTGGGCCTTGTGCGCGAGCTGGAAACCAACAACGCACAACTGCTCGAGCGTGAGCGCGAGCTGACCGACAGCCTGGCGTTCTTCAAGGCAGTGACCCAGCACGCACCGGATCCGATCGTGTTGGTCAACCGCGACGGCACCATCCGTTTCTCCAGCCGCGCCGTGAACTCGGTGTTCGAACTCGGTGACGCCGAGCTCGTCGGCACGCCGTTCTCGACGTTGTTTGTTGAAGACGTGCAGCTCGATGCGTTGCTGGACTCGGCCGAGGGCAAAGAGCTCAAGGGGCGTCGCGGGGACCGGCCTTTCTCGTTGCGACTGGCCGTGAGTGAAGTCGTGCTCGCCGACGGCGCGCGCATGTACACCGTCATCATGCAGGACCTGACCCCGTTCAAGCGGCTCGAATCCGAACTGCTGCAGGCACAGAAACTCGAGTCCGTTGGCCAGCTGGCTGCGGGCATCGCCCACGAGATCAACACACCAGCGCAGTTCATTGGTGACAACCTGCAGTTTGTCGACGAGGCCGCGGGCGACCTGTTGGCCGCGGTCGAGTCGATCAAGTTCCGCGTTGCCAACACCGAGGACACGTCGCTGCGCGACGATGTCCACAGCGCGCTGAACGCGGCCGATATCGATTTCGTGATGCAGGAGTTGCCGCGCGCGTTGTCTGAATCCCTGGACGGGATCAACCGCGTCGCCCACATCGTGCAGGCGATGAAGCACTACGCCCATCCGGGCGAATCGATGCAGCGTGTCGACATCAACGTCAACATCGAAAAGACCATCACGGTGTCCAAGGGCGAGTGGAAGTACCACGCCGAGATGGTTACCGATTTCGGCTCGGATATGCCGATGGTCGAGTGCATACCGTCAGACATCAACCAGGTGGTGTTGAACCTCGTGGTCAACGCCGGCCACACCATCGCCGAGCGGCGCGAGCAGTCGCCCGACCACCAGGGTCGCATCAGCGTGTCGACGCGCACGCTCGACGACCACGTGCACATCTATATCGAAGACAACGGCATGGGCATGGGCGAGCACACGATCCAGCGCATGTTCGACCCGTTCTTCACCACCAAGGCACAGGGCAAGGGAACGGGCCAGGGCTTGTCCATCGCACGCAAGATCATCACCGCACACGGCGGGACGATTGCCGTCGACAGTGAAGTGGGCAGCGGAACGATTTTCACCATTCGCTTGCCCGCTTTGGCCTCGGCGAACCTCGACTCGGACCGCGCCGCCTAGCGGCTGTCGGTCGGTTCACGTGACTCGGCTGCCTCGTGCGTGTCCTCTTGCTTGGTCAGTTTCTTCAACTTCGAGTCGACGGCTTTGGGCACACCGCGTTTGATCAGCTGCTCGGCGGTGGTCTCGCTGCCTTTTCGCAGGGTCAGCAATTGCACCGATTTCGACAACAGAATCAACGCGATCGCCAGCAGGGCGAGCATGGTGCTGAACACGACGATCAGGCACTTCTCGAACAGGCTGCAGGTTTGCCAGTGGTCGCGCACGCGGGTCAGCAGCACGGTGGCGTGCGCCTTGATCGCGTCGATCTGGGCACGGACCCACGGGAAGCGCAGCCCGATGTGCACCGTGGTCAGCGAGCCGACAATTTTCAGCACGTACTTCTTCAACCCGGCGGCGAAGAACCAGGGCACTTTTTTCGCGAGTGCGACCAGCGTTTTCCAGGTCAACAGTTTCTTCAACAGCGGCACGGTACCCACGATCGCCGGCCACAGCACCGCGTGCTGGGTGGCCCACACCCACGCCATCGCCGCGATGCTCAACACCGCGAGCGTGATCAAGGCTGCCAGTCGAAAACGGGGTTGCATAGCCTGAATGAATCAGTGGGCGTGCTGCGGCCGGGTGGCCGGAATGACAAGTGCTATAGTGAGATAGCGCGTGCGCCACGGATTGCTGAACCGGTTTTGCACAGGATCGTGCGGACCGCTCCGGCGGCCGGGCCTGCCCCGCAGGCGCCGTCGCCCGGTGGCCCACACCGCTCTGAAGCGGGTCATTCGATTCGCTCCCGGTTGCTGATGGCGACCACGTCAACCCCATTTCACAGTGCAAGGGAATGCCAGCGTGAAAACCGTCATCTTTGTTGACGACGAAGTGTCCATTCTAGAGGGCTTGAGGCGCAATTTGCGCCGCATGCGCCGAGAGTGGGACATGCACTTCTTTGCCGAGCCGGCCGAGGCCTTGTCGTTCGTGCAGGCCAACCCCGTCGACGCCATCGTCAGCGACATGCGCATGCCTGGCATGAACGGGGCTGAGCTGCTGCAGTCGGTGCAGTCGACGCGGCCTGAGACCTTGCGCCTCGCCTTGTCGGGCTACGCCGACTCGGAATTGATACTCGAATCGGTTCACGCCATCCACCGCTACATCGCGAAACCGGCAGACATCGACACGATTTGTGCGGCGGTCACGCGCAGCATGACGCTGCAGGAGCAGCTCTCACAACCGTCCTTGCACGGCTACGTCGGGGCACTCGGCGCCTTGCCGTCCTTGCCGCACATCTACGATGAACTGATGCAACTCATCAGCAGTGACGACTTTGCGCTCGAGGATGTCTCGGCGCTGATCGAAGCCGATGTCGGGCTTTCGGCAACGGTGCTGAAGATCGTGAACTCGGCCTTCTTCGGCAATTTCGGCTCCATCGAATCGCTGCAACAAGCGGTGTCCATGCTCGGCTCCGACACGATCAAGAACATCGTGCTCACCGAGAAACTTGTCAAGCAATTTGACAAGGCCGACACCGATGAGCTGGAGCGTATCAACGGTGTCTCGAAATCGCTCAGTGCGCTTTCCCACCGATTTGCCCGATCCGCCAAATTGAGCAAACGCGACGCCGACCACACTCAGCTCGCCGGCATGGTGTCGGGCCTGGGTGACATGATTCTGCTCGACCGCGGTGCGCCCGGAGGTGGCGACGATCAGATCGAACCGCCGCTGATCGCCGCGTACCTGCTCAGCTTGTGGGCCATGGCAGACCCGATTGTCGAGGCCGTCGCCGGACACCGGACGGCGGTCAACACCGAGGACGCACCCAACCCGACCGGGGTCAGTGCGGCAGACTGCGTGCGGGCAGCCTGGCTGGCCCTGGAGGCGAGCCAGGCCGACGATGCGGCCGATCCCGACACGGTGGCGACGCGGCTTCAGCCTGCGTTTGCGCACCTCGCGCAGGACAGCGACCTCGCTGACACCTGGTTGGAAACCCTCGAGGACGTCGCCTGAGCGACGCGCGCCGCTCAGCCACAACGTCGACCCGGCAGGCTTCGGGTGCGACCCGAGAGGGGGCAATCCCTGGCCCCAAGCGCGCCGGGCGCTCGCTGCTCTCGGGCCGCAGCGCAATGGTATGGGTATTCACCCGCCCAACCGTGCGCTCACCGCGGGTGCGGTCTGCCCAACAGTTTTGCCCCCAGGTCTGAACGCGGCGTCGGTTTTGTGCGCAGCGCAGCGGCGCCAGAGGATCGTGCGTGCCTGTTGTGGCTCGGGGGTCAGGCGTCGATGCGCTTGTAGCGAATTCGCGTGGGGCCGCTGTCATCGCCGTGTCGCCGTTTGTAGTCCTCTTCGTACTCGCTGTAGTTGCCGTCGAAGAAAGTGACCTGGCTGCCGCCCTCAAACGCCAGGATGTGGGTGGCGATGCGGTCGAGAAACCAGCGGTCGTGCGAGATCACCGCGGCACAGCCCGGAAAGCTCAACAGCGCCTCCTCGAGTGCGCGCAGGGTTTCGACGTCGAGGTCGTTGGTCGGTTCGTCCAGCAGCAGGACGTTGCCACCGCGCTTGAGCAGCTTGGCCAGGTGGACTCGGTTGCGCTCACCGCCCGACAGGTCGCCGACCTTTTTCTGCTGGTCGCCGCCCTTGAAATTGAAGCGGCTGACGTAGCCGCGTGCGGCGGTCTCGTAGGTGCCGACGCGGATGGTGTCCTGGCCGTCCGAGATCTCTTCGAACACGGTTTTGTTGGCGTCGAGCGCGTCACGGCTCTGATCGACGTAGGCGACGTCGACGGTTTCGCCAACACGGAAGCTGCCCGAATCCGGTTGGTCCTGGCCGGTCATCAGACGAAAAAGCGTCGTCTTGCCCGCACCGTTCGGCCCGATGATGCCGACGATGCCGCCCTTCGGCAGGGAAAAGGAGAGGTTCTCGTAGAGCAGCTTGTCGCCGAAGGACTTCGACACACCCTCGGCTTCGATCACCAGGTCGCCGAGTCGGGGGCCGGGCGGAATGTAGATTTCTTGCGTCTCGGACCGTTGCTGGACTTCCTTGCTCTGCAGTTCTTCGAAGCGCGCGAGGCGTGCCTTGCTCTTGCTGCGTCGGCCCTTGGGGTTTGAGCGGACCCACTCGAGTTCGGCCTTGATGGCCTTCTGGCGGCCCGCTTCGGATTTCGCCTCCTGTGAGAGCCGCGTCTCTTTCTGGTCGAGCCAGCTCGAGTAGTTGCCTTCCCACGGGATGCCGCGCCCGCGATCCAGCTCGAGGATCCAGCCTGCGACGTTGTCGAGGAAGTAGCGGTCGTGCGTGACGGCCACGACCGTGCCCGTGAACTCGCCGAGAAACTGCTCCAACCAGCCGACCGACTCGGCGTCGAGGTGGTTTGTGGGCTCATCGAGGATGAGCATGTCCGGGGCTGACAGCAGCAGGCGGCAGAGCGCGACGCGTCGCCGCTCGCCGCCCGAGAGTGTGCCGACCACCGCGTCCCAGGCGGGCAGCCGCAAGGCATCACCGGCCACGTCCAGTTTGCGTTCGAGGTTGTGGGCGTCGGCGGCCTCGATGATGTTCTCGAGTTTGGCCTGTTCGGCGGCCAGCGCGTCGAAATCGGCGTCCGGATCGGCGTAGGCCGCGTAGACCTCGTCGAGTCGGGCCTGGGCCTGTTTGATCTCGCCCAGCGCCTCCTCGACCGTTTCGCGCACCGTCTTGGCGTCGTCGAGCTCCGGCTCCTGTTGCAGGTACCCGATGTTGATGCCCGGTTGTGGGCGGGCCTTGCCGATGATGTCGGTGTCCACGCCTGCCATGATGCGAAGCAGCGTCGACTTACCTGCGCCGTTGTAGCCCAGCACGCCGATCTTCGCGCCGGGAAAGAAGTTCAGGTAGATGTCCTTGAGGATTTCCTTCTTGGGTGGGACGACTTTGCCCACCCCGTTCATGGTGTAGATGTACTGGGCCATGGTGCCTGTTCGGTGTGCGGATTCGCTGGCCCGTATTATCGCCGATTTTCACCGCCGCGCGCGCCGTGACGTCAACGCAAGGCCGTCACAGCGCGCGTGCAGATCACTGTTTGATCACCGAGATGAGTTTCGAACCGCCGGTGTCGTCGAGGCAGCGGTTGATCCGCTCGATCAGGGATTCGGTCAGTTCCTGCCCGGCGCCGAGCAGGAGCATGCCGTTCAGGGCGTTGATGTTGCGCGCGGTGCGCATGCCGGGCTGTAGGTCGTTGAGGTGGACCGTGTACTCCTGGATCGGGCTGGCGTTGTCGTCTGCATCGCAGCTGACCAAGGCCTCCAGTGCCTCGACCACCGCGACGTCGTACACCGACCCGGCGCCGCGTTTGATGTGGTCGAGTGCCTCGCTGGTCGACAGCGGGCGTTCGAGCAACATCCCCGTCTGCAGGTCGTCGAAATCCGCTGCGACGCTGATGATCCGCGCCGCCAGCGGGATGGCGTCGCCAGCCAGACCGTCCGGGAAGCCGCCACCGTTGATCTGCTCGTGGTGCGCGCGAATGATGCGCCCGGTGTTCTCCAGCGCCGGAATCGACAGCAGCGCCGCTTGACCGATACCGGGGTGCGTCTGGTAGGTGCGCTTCTGATCGGGGGTCATCTTCACCCACGGGGTCGAGGTGAGCGCATCGGTGAAGCCGATCTTGCCGACATCGTGCAGCACGGCCGCGTTTTGCAGGTCTGCCAGTGCGGTGTCGTCCATCGACAGGGCCTGGCCCAGCTGCAGTGACAAGTCTGCCACCACCTGGCTGTGGTTGTAGCTCGTGCCTTCGCGCAGCTCGATCAGCTGGGCGAACACGCCGATGGCGCGCTGGTAGCTGTCGCGCAGATCGGCGTGGGCGCTCGCAAGCTCCTCGGTGCGCGCAGCCACCTTGGCCTCAAGTTCGGTGTTGAACGACTGCAGCTCGGCGTTCTGTTGTTGGGTGAGTGCCGTCAGTGCGGCGTGCTCGTCGCGCAGCCGCTTGTGTTCCAGCGCGCTGTGGATCGCGACTGTCAGGTCGTCGTTGTTCCAGGGCTTGTTGAGGTAGCGGAAGATCTGACCGTCGTTGATGGCCGACACGGTGGACTCCATGTCGGCGTAGCCGGTCAGCAGGATGCGCATGGTGTCCGGCCACTGCTTGTAGATCCGGGCCAACAGCTCGGCCCCGGTCATGGTCGGCATCCGCATGTCGGAAATGACCAGATCGACTGTGCGCTCCTCGAACACCGCCAAGGCTTCTTCGCCGCTGTTGGCGATCAGCAGCTCGAACGACTGCTTGCGCAGCGCGCGTTTGAGCGAGGCGAGGATGCTGGCTTCGTCGTCGACGCACAGCACGACAGGGCGGGTCGGTGGCTCTGAGACAGGGTGAATTTCGTGTGCAGTTTGCATGGGACGTCCTCCGTTTGCGTCAGTGGGCCAGGCGTCCCTGCGTGGCGGTGTGGGCAGCTTGCCAACTGGAAACACAGGGGTTCCGGTCGCGCTGCGTGCTCCCCACAAGGCGGCAGCGCCAGCGGAAACTTGAGCGTGGTTGGCCACCGGTTCAGGGGTAGAGGTTGGCTGGGATGTCACTCAAGTTCGTGCTCGAGCGGTCGACAACCGGGGTCGGGTCAAACCATCGGAGCCATTGCCTGTGAAGAAAACCCCTTTCGTTGCTGCTGCCTTGTGTCTCACGCTGTCAGGTGTGATCAAGGCCGAGACCGTCACGTTCAGCGTTGTACCGCAACAGTCCGCCAGCAAGCTGGCGCGCTTGTGGACGCCGATCGTCGTCTATCTCAGTGAGAAGACAGGACACGATGTCCGGTTCACCACCGCCAAGGACATTCCGACATTCGAGCAGCGTTTGTCAGAGGGGCAATACGATCTCGCGTACATGAACCCGTACCACTACACCGTGTTCAGCGCGTCACCTGGCTACGAGGCCTTTGCACGGCAGCAAGACAAGCGCATCAAGGGCATCATGATCGTGCGCAAAGACAGTCCTGTCACCGAGCTCGAGGAGCTCGAGGGCGAGAAGCTGGCCTTTCCGTCGCCTGCCGCCTTCGCCGCGAGCGTGCTGCCGCGTTCCCACTTGCGCTCGGAAGCGATCGACTTCACGCCTCAGTACGTGTCGTCTCACGACTCGGTGTACCTTGGTGTTGCCCGGGGCCTGTTCCCGGCCGGCGGTGGTGTGATGCGCACGTTCAACAACACCGATCAGGCCGTGCGCGACCAACTCAAGGTGCTGTGGACAACCAAGACCTACACACCGCACGCCTTCGCGGCGCACCCACGCGTGCCGCAAGCGGTGGTCGATGACATCGCGCAGGCGATGCTCGACATGAACAGCGACCCCAAAGGTCAGGCCTTGCTCAAGTCCATCAATTTCACGGGCATGCAGACGGCCGTCAACGCCGATTGGAACGACGTGCGCGGGCTCGGCATCGAGCTGCTCGCTGATCTCGTCCAATAGGTGTCCACAGCGCGCACGCGTCAACCCGCACCGGGTGGCGCGTGCCCGCGGTTGACGTACCAGTCCATCACTGGAGTAGCGGGGTGACTGTGTGTCGTTGAGGCTCAAAACCATCCTGGGGGTGGCCGCGATCGAGGCGGTGCTGCTGGCACTGCTGGTCACCACCGTGCTGAATTTCATGCGAAGTGACAGCGAGCAAGCGCTGATCCAGCGCGCGGAAACCGCGTCTGCGTTGTTTGCGACGACCACCAAGGACGCGGTGCTGTCTTTCGACCTGGCCTCCTTGGACGCGTTTACGCTCGAGGCCCTGAAAAACCCGGGGATGGTGTACGCGCGCGTGGTTGGGTCGGACGGCTCGGTGTTTGCCGAAGCGGGCGACGCCGAGGCCCTGACGCGCCCGTTCGAGAGCGACGCCACACTCGAGGGCGTCACCGACGGCGTGTTCGACCAGTCTGCCGCCATTGAAGAGGGCGGTGTGACCTACGGCCAGGTCCAACTCGGGCTGAGCACCGACAGCATCGCTGTGGCTCTGGCCGAGGCGCGCAAGCTGGCGGGGTCAATCGCGCTTGCCGAGATGGGTCTTGTGGCGTTGTTCTCGTTTTTCCTCGGCACCTATCTGACGCACCAGCTCAAGGCGCTGCACCGCGGCGCGCAGCAGATTTCCGAAGGTGAGCTGGAAGTCGACGTGCCGGTGCGGGGCCGTGACGAGGTCGCGGACGTGGCGGTGGCGTTCAACGCGATGGTCGGCAACCTGCGCGAGACGCGCAAACGGCGCGACCAGTACGACCGCGAGCTCGAGGAGCTCAACCGCACCCTGGAGGACCGGGTCGCGCGGCGCACGCTGTCATTGCAGGAAAAAAACGACGAGTTGTCAGACGCTTACGAGACGATCAAGTCGGCGCAAGCGCAGTTGCTGCAGTCCGAGAAGATGGCGTCGGTAGGTCAGCTGGCTGCGGGTGTGGCGCACGAGATCAACAACCCGGTCGGCTTCATCAACAGCAACCTCGAGACCCTGCGAGATTACATTGTGCTCTACCAGGGCCTGATCGCGCGCTACGCCGAGTTGGCGCAGCTCGACGACGCCGACGCGCGCGCCGCGCTGGCCGCCGACATTGCCACACTGGAGGACGACGAGGACTTCGACTTCGTCAACGACGATATCCGCTCGTTGTTGAGTGATTCGATCGAGGGCGCCAAGCGCGTGCGCGAGATCGTCCAGGGCATGAAGAACTTCTCGCACGCCGACAGCACCGAGCGCGAGTGGGTTGATGTCAACGCCTGCGTCGACTCGGCGCTGAAGGTCGCGGCCAACGAACTGAAATACAAGTGCGAGGTGATCACGTCGCTCGCGGACATACCCGCGGTTCACTGCAACGCGGGGCAGTTGAACCAGGTTGTACTCAACCTGATCGTCAACGCGAGTCACGCCATCGAGGAGCGGGGCGCGATCACGGTGACCACCGAACACCAGGGGGATGCCGTGTCAATCGCCATCGCCGACACCGGCACGGGCATCGAGCAGGCGCACCTCGACAAGCTGTTTGAACCCTTCTTCACGACCAAACCGGTCGGGCAGGGTACCGGTCTCGGGCTGGCCATCGTCTACGGTATCGTCACCGACCACGGCGGCGAGATCAGCGTCGACAGCGAGCTTGGGCGTGGCACGACCTTCACGATTCGCTTGCCGATCCAGGCTGGCGCGTCGGAGCCCGTGGCTGCTTAGATCGAGGCGCGCGAGTGCGTGAACGCGGCCATCGCGCCGCGGAGCTCGGCGAGGCCGCGCAGCCGGCCGATCAGTGGGTAGCCCGGCATACCATCGCGGCCGAGGTCGTCCAGCAGGTCGTGGCCGTGGTCCGGGCGGAACGGGATCGTGTGATCGTCTCGCCCTGCCGCGCGCCGGCGGGCTTCCTCGTCCAGCAAGGCGCCGAGGGTGGCCACGAGGTCGGTGTCACCGGCGAGGTGCTCATCCTCGAAGAACGAGACCTTGCCGCCACCGACCGGGCCGTCGCGACGCGTGGTGCGCAGGTGCACGAAGTGGATGTGCGATCCCAGGCGTTCGACAAAACCCACCGGGTCGAAGCCCGGGCTCACCCCGAGTGAGCCAGTGCAGAAGGTGATGCCGTTGGCGGCCGACGGCACGGCGTCGACAAGCCAGCGGTAGTCTGCTTCGGTCGAGAGGATACGCGGCAGCCCGAGCAGGGCGAACGGGGGGTCGTCCGGGTGGCAACACAGGCGCATGCCGAGCCGCTCGGCGGTGGGCACCACCTCGGCGAGAAAATCGGTGGCGTTGGCCCGCAGTGTTGCGGCGTCAACGCACTGCCAGGCCGCGAGCATGTCACGCACCTCGCCGAGGCTGAGTTGATCGTTGGCACCCGGCAGGCCGGCGACGACGTTGTTGATCAGGGTCTGTTTGTCCTCTTCGGAGAGCGTGGACAGGCGCGCGTCGGCTGCGGCGACGGTGGCGTCGTCGAAGTCGTCTGCGGCTCCTTCGCGGGCCAGCAGGTGGATGTCGAACACCGCGAACTCGACGAGGTCGAAGGCCATCGTCGTGCCGCCGTGTGGCAGGCGTTTGCGCAGCGACGTGCGGGTCCAGTCGAGCACCGGCATGAGGTTGTAGCAGACCGTGTCGATGCCGCAGGCGTGCAGGTTCTCGAGGCTGGTGCGGTAGTTCGCTGCGTGTCGGCTGAAGTCGGCGGCCTTGCGCTTGATCGCATCCGACACCGGCAGGCTCTCGACCACCGACCAGGCGAGCCCGCCCTCGCCACCGTCCGTGCGCTGCTGCAGTGCCGCCTGACGGGCGCGGATGGCCGGTTCGGTCCACACCTCGCCGTTGGGCACGTCATAGAGCGCGGTGACCACCGCCTCGACGCCGGCCTGCAGCATGTGTTGAACGTGCACCGGGTCGGTGTCCGGGCCGAACCAACGCCAGGTCTGTTGCATCGGGGCCTCACTGAATTCGTGCATCTGGGAACTGCTATGCTAGCGGCCCGTTTGCCGCTCTGGCAACACCAGGATAATGCAATGGCGACCCCTGTCTTGGCGCTCGACACCGGCGCGACCGCGTTGTACGAAACCGTGGCCGACTTGCCCATCGTGTCGCCTCACGGGCACTGTGACCCGCACTGGTTTGCCGGAGATTCCCCCTTCAGTGACCCGGCGGCACTGCTGGTGACGCCGGATCACTACGTGTTCCGGCTGCTCTACAGCCACGGTGTGTCGCTCGGTGCACTCGGCATCGGTCCTGGCGCCGAGAGTGACCCGCGCACCGTGTTTCGGCGCTTTGCCAGTCATTGGCACCACTTTCTCGGCACCCCGAGCGGGCTCTGGATCGGTCACACACTGCGAACACAATTTGGCTACGACGGTGCCCTGAACGACGAGACAGCGGACACGGTCTACGACCGGATCGACGCCGCGTTGCAGACCCCCGCGTTGCGACCGCGGGCCCTGATCGAGCAGATGGACGTGCGCGTGCTGGCCACCACCGACGGTGCGCTCGACGACTTGGCGGCCCACGCGCGCGTCGCCGCCGAGACACGGGGCTGGCGCATGGTGCCGACCTTCCGGCCGGACTCGGTGGTCAACCCCGAACACCCCCGTTTCGATACCGACCTCGCTGCCCTCGAATCGCTGACTGACCTCGCCATCATCGACATCCGCAGCTGGTGCGATGCGCTGCGGGCGCGGCGTGCCCACTTCCTGGCCCACGGCGCGACCGCGACCGACCACGACGTGCCGCACTTGCACACACAGTGGCTGGCCGAGGAACAGGCGAATCGGCTGTTCAGTCGGGTGCGTGCCGGGCAGGCTTCGGTTGCACAGCGGCGTGAGCTGTACGGCCACATGCTGGTCGAACTCGCCCTGATGTCGCGCGACGATGGCCTGGTCATGCAGCTGCACGTCGGCGCCACCCGCTCGACCAACCGCGCACTCGCTGAGGCTTACGGGCCCGACATGGGCGCGGACATTCCGCACCGTGCCGACTGGGTCGGCGGCCTGGACGCGCTGCTCAACGTGGTTGGCAACGACCCGTCGATGCGCTTGATCGCGTTCAGCCTTGACGAGTCAGCCTATGCTCGGGAACTCGCGCCGATGGCTGGGCACTGGCCCGCGCTTCGCCTCGGACCGCCGTGGTGGTTCCACGACAGCCCGAACGGCATCGCGCGGTTTTTCGATCAGGTCGTCGAGACCGCCGGGTACGGCAACCTCGCCGGCTTCAACGACGACACGCGGGCCTTTCTCTCCATCCCGGCACGGCATGACCTGTGGCGCCGTTGCGTCGCGAACCACCTCGCCGGGCAAGTGGCGCGCGGCCACTTTGGCCGCACGGACGCCGAGGTGCTGGCACGTCGGCTGTCAGTGGACCTGGCGGTGGACGCCTACTGCCTGGGCCCGGTGATGCAGGCAATCGACGCGGAGCGCGCCGCGTGACCACGGTGCTGCACCTCGGGCTTGGCAACTTTCACCGTGCGCACCAGGCCTGGTACACCGCCCACGCGCCCGGAACGTGGTCGATTCTCGGGGTGTCGTTGCGCTCGGCGTCGGTGCGCGATGCGCTCGCCGCGCAGGGCTGGCGTTACACACTCGCGATCAAGGACCACCGTGGTGCCCACTACGAGACCCTCGGTGTGTTGCGCGGTGTGCTGGTCGCGCCGGAGTCCCCGGAGGCGGTGCTCGACGCCGTCGCAGCTGTGGACACCGCCTGCGTCACCATCACGGTGACCGAGAAAGGCTACACCCTCGACGCCGAGGGCGAGCTCGACACACAGCACCCGGACGTGCAGCACGACCTGCAGAACGCGTCACCTCGCACGCTGGTCGGGTACCTCGCACGCGGGCTGGCGCGTCGGGTGGCGCAGCGAGCCCCGGCGATCACCGTGTTCAGCTGTGACAACCTGCCCGGCAACGGGCGGAAACTGCAGCGGGCTGTGGCCCGCTTCTGTGCGCTCGCCGGCATCGAGGTGCCGTTGGCTTCGATCGCGGCGTTTCCGGACAGCATGGTGGACCGCATCACGCCAGCGACCACTCCGGCGCTCGAGGCGGAGTGCGAGGCGCAGGCCTCGGGCCCGAGTCGGGCGGCGGTGGAAACCGAGCGCTTCAGTGAGTGGGTCATCGAGCGCCGCACCGTTGGCACGGTGCCCGACTGGGGCGCCGTCGGGGTGCAGTGGGTCGACGACGTGGCGCCGTTCGAGCAGCGCAAACTGCGGTTGCTGAACGGCACGCACACGCTGATGGCGCACCTTGGCCGCTGGCGAGGACACACGTACGTCCACGAAGCCATCGCCGACCCGGTGGTCGAGGCCGCAGTCGACGACCTGATGGCCGAGGCCGTTGACACCCTCGTGGGGACTGCGGCCGACGGGGTGGTGGCCTACTGCAGTGCATTGAAAACACGCTACGCGAACCCGGCGTTGCGCCACGCGCTGGCGCAGATCGCCGTCGACAGCAGTATCAAGCTCGGTGTCCGTGTGGCACCGGTGCTGCTTGAGCGCGCTGCGCGGGGCCTGCCAAGCCCGGCGTGCTACCGGGCACTGGCTGCCTGGGTTGCACAAAGCGCGGCCGACATCGCGCAGGGTGTCGGGGTCGCCGACCCGGCCCGGTCCACGCTGCAGGCGGCGCTCGACGCCGGTCGGTCGCGTAACGACCAGGTGCGTGCGGCTGTGTCGTTGGTGGCATCAGCGCTCGACACCGAGGCGCACGTCGACAACGTGGTGTCCGCCTGGCCCGCACCGCCGACCTGAAGCTGCACACAGCGCGTCGGCCCGACTCAACCGCGTTGCGGCGTCTGGCCCGGGCGGGAAATCAGCCAACCCGACAGGGCGATGAGTGCCATGCCCGTCACGGCGAGTGCGCTCGGCCACTCGCGCCAGAACAACCAGGCAAAGGCGGAGGCGAACACCAGCAGGGTGTACTCGAGGACCGCGACGCGCGTGGGCAGCCCGTGCTGGTAAGCGAAGGTCAGGAGACCGATTGCAAGACTGGCACACAGGGCATGGAAGGCAGTCAGCCCGGCTGCCTGCAGAGTCAGTGGTTGCCAACCGAGCGTCACGAACGCTGGCGCCGATGCCGGCAACGCCGGTGACAGGACGGCGATCCCCACCAACGCCACGGCCCCAAGGGCGCCGAGCGCGGTGAATACCGCAATCGAGAGCACCACGGTGGATTCGTCAGGGCAGTACTCCCGGGCAATGACATTGGCGCAGGCGTAGAAGAAGCCGGCCAGCACCGGCAGGGTCAGAATGGCACTGGCCTCACCACCGCCAGGCAGCGTGATGCAGGCCATGCCGGCGAAGCCGAGTGCGACAGCGACCACGTGGCGGCGCCGGAGGGGGTGCTTGAACCCGAGTCTGCTGATCAGGACGACAAAGACCGGTGCGGTGAAGAGGCCCGCGACCACGGTGCCGATCGGCAGGAAGGCGAGTGACGCGAAATAGAGGTACATCGCGAGGCCGACCAGCACGCCGCGCCACACGACTGGCGCGCCGCGTTGCCACCCGAGCGGCAGCCCACGCCAGCGTGCGAACGCAAGCAGACCGCAGCCGGCCAGCAGCGAGCGCAGGAGGTGGAATTGGTGCAGGCCGATGTCGGCCGCGATCAGGCGGATCAGGTTGTCGGCGATGCCGAGGATGAACATCGCCGTCAGCACGCACGCCGCGGTGCGCGAGGCCGACAAGTCGTGCGATGCCATGCCGCGCACTCAGCGTGCGCGTCGGCTCAGACGCTCAGGCTCGGGATGATCTGCTTCTTGCGGCTCATGATGCCGGGCAGGACCACGGTGTCGCCGTCGACGCTCGCGTTGAAGGATTTCTCGGCCACCGCCTTGACGGTGTCGTTGGGCACCAGCAGGGTGGCTTCTTCCTTGAGGATGTCGATCACGAACAACAGCACCTGGTCCGCACCGTCCTCGGCCGCGACCGTTGCCATGCTCTGCATCAGGCTCGCCTTGCGCGTGAGGACCGTGTCGGGTGAGGTGGTCTCGAGCACGGAGACGCGGAACGCGGTGCCGCCCACGCTGTATTCCTTCGAGTCCATGCGCAGGAGCTCGGCGTCCGAGAAGCGCGAGACGTCCGATTTGGCCGCGAACATCTCGTCGCTGTAGGCCGTGATGTCGACGCCGAGGTCGTCGGCCAGTTGTCGGCTGACGGCGATGTCGTGGTCGGTGGTGGTCGGGCTGCGAAACGCGAGCGTGTCGGAGAGGATGCACGACAGGGCCGCGCCCTTGATCGGGTCGGGCATGCGCGCGGCGTCGTCGCCCATCAGATCGATCATGATCGTTGCGGTGCAAGCCAGCGGCCGCACCGTGATGTCGATCGGACCGCGGGTTTCGAGTCCGCCGACCAGCTTGTGGTGGTCGATGATCGCCGTGACGTTGGCGTTGTTGATGTTGGCCGGCAATTCGGCCGGGTTGTTGGTGTCGACGATGACGCAGTCGGCGTCGGTGTCGATGTCGTCAATGATCTCGGGTTGCTCGAAGCCCCAGCGCTTGAGCACGAATGCGGCCTCGGTGTTCGGTTCACCGAGCAGCCGCGGCTCGGCGGCGATCCCCTTGACTTCGTTGAGGTACCAGCTCCACACGATCGGCGACCCGGTGGAATCGGTGTCCGGTGACTTGTGGCCAAAAATCAGGGTGCTCATGAGGTCCTCAACTTGAAACGTGTCGCTAGGGGGCGGCGGGTCGACCCGCACACGCCGCTACCGGCAGACTGCACGGGCTGTGCCGTCAGCAGGCGCCGGACGGCGCAAACCGCGCATTGTAGCGCCTTTTTTCAAGGCTGTACCGTGCGCGCCCGCACGTCATGACGACGGCGTGCGGTGTATCGGCGCGTCGCTTCAGCCGTCATCGGGCAGCACGTACCGCGGACCCGCGCCGCCGCTCGCCGCCCGGTCGTCAGGGTTGTAGAGGTGGCAGCGTTTCAGCGAGAGGCAGCCACAGCCAATGCAGCCGTCGAGCGCGTCGCGGGTGCGTTCCAGCGTGGCGATGCGGGCGTCGAGATCATGCCGTATGCGCTGCGCCAGCCGCCGCCAGTCAGCCTGTGTCGGCGTGCGTTCGTCTGGCAGGTGGCGCAGCAGAGCCCCGATGGTCTCCAGGCTGTAGCCCAGTTGTTGCGTGATGCGGATGAACCCCAGCCGCCGCAGGTTGGAGCGCGGGAACAGGCGCGTGCCGCCGGTGCTGCGGCGGGCCTGGAGCAGGCCGGCGTCGGCGTAGTACCGAATCGCGGAGACCGCGACGCCGCTGCGTTTGGCGAGCTGGCCAATGGCCAGATGCGGTTCTTTCATGCGGGGCTTGATCTCAAGTTGACTTTAGATCGTAGACTGTCGCCACACTGACTCAAGGAGCACCGACATGCAACCTGCCGTACTCGAACACCTGAACGTGACCGTGCCGGACATCGAGAGCACGGCATCCCTCCTGTGTGAGCTGTTCGACTGGCAGGTCCGGTGGCAGGGCGACTCGATCTACAGCGGCTTCTCGATGCACGTGGGTGGCCCGTCGAGCTACATCGCGCTGTACACGCCGGCAGGGGACGCAGCGGATGCGGTGGATTCGTACAACACGGCCCGTGGGTTAAACCACGTCAGCGTGACGGTGGAGGCGCTGGACACCGTCGAAGCGCGGGTAGTCGCGGCCGGGCTCGAGCCGCACAGCCATGCCGACTACGAGCCCGGGCGGCGGTTCTACTTCAAACTGCCCAATGGCCTCGAGGTGGAGGTCGTGAGCTACGTCTGAGCGTGCGCTGTCACGGCGTCCGGGTGGCAGACACCACGCCGCTGATGAGGTTTGCAGAGAGCAGGCGCGTCCCGTCGAGCGCGCCCGGTGTGCGAAGCCAATCCGCGAGTGCGGCGGCCTGCGCTGTGCGCAGGTGCGCAGCCTCGTCCAGGGAGCACGGGACGAAGCGCAGCGTGTCGCCGGTCCGGGCCTGCGCGACCCGCGGCAGGTCGACGCTGATCACGGTGGCGATCTTCGGGTAGCCTCCGGTGGTGCCGCGGTCAGCCATGAGCACAAAGGGCTGACCGCTGCCGGGCACCTGGACAGCGCCAAACGCGATGCCGTCGGAGAGGATGTCGTGGCTGCCACGGTGGGTGAGTGCGTCGCCGACCAGCGAGGTCGCCATGCGGTCACTGGCCGGCCCGACAGTCCAGGTCTGGCTGTAGAACCGTGCCACCGCCTCGTCGGGAAAGTAATCCAGCTGTGGCCCCGGCAGCACGCGCAGCTCCGGTGCACCGTGGTCCAGCGGGGGCAGTGAGCGGCGTTCGGCCAGTGGCGCGTGGGGGCGCAGTTCGAATCGATCGCCGGCGCTCAGCGGCCCATGTGGCCCCACACCGGAGCGCAGGTGTGTGGCGTAGGCGCCGAGCACGGGTGCCACGGACCAGTCGGCGTGTGCGCCGAAATACGCGAAGCGGCCGTTGGGGCCGGGCTTGATATCAAGTACCTGATTGGGCTGCAGTGTGAGCCTGGCGCTCGCACCGCAAGCCTCACCGTCCAGGCTGACGCGGAAGCCGGGGCTGGTTACCGCGACGGTGGTCGGGTTGTCGACCGACACGCTCAGTCCGCCGAGTGGTATTTCGATCAGGGGCGTCTCGCCCGGTGCGTGGCCGAGCAGGCGCCAGACAGCGGCGGCGGCGACCGCGTCCATGACACCGGCCTGGTTGATGCCGTAGCGCAGATAGCCGGTCCGCCCGAGGTCCTGCAGCGTCGTGAGCGGCCCGGCCTGGACGATGTGCAGGCTCACAGCGGGGTCGCCACACGTTCACCGGCGCAAGCGCGGGCGTAGAGCGCGCGCCAGTCATCGAGGCCCACGGCGTCGAATTGCACGCTGTCGCCGACGTCGAAACACACCGGTGGGTCTGCCTCGAGCTGCAGTGTCGGCTGCGCGATGCGACCGATGACATACCAGCCGGTGGGCATCGCGCGGGCGGTGATCATGGCCTGACCCCCGGCGATCATCACCGCGTCGTCCGGCGTCGGTGGGCGCGGTTTCTCACGCCGCGGCAGGTTCAGGCTGTCGGGGCAGCCGGCGAGGTAGGCCCACCCCGGGGCGAAACCGTAGAGTGCAATCTCGAAGCGGGTGCCTGTGTGGGCGCGCACGAGCGCGTCGACACTGATGCCGAGGACGTCTGCCGCCTCGCCGATGTCCTCGGCGACGGCAGGGTCGTAGCAGACGGGTACGCGCCAGGCCGTGCCCGCGGTCGTGCCGGTGTCGGCACGGCTGATCAGTTCCGCCACGGCGGCGAGCAGGTCACCGTGCGCCAGGCGGTCAGGGTCGTAGCGCACCAACACCGCTGCGTAGCTCGGCAAGTGGTCGAGCAGGCCGGGCAGGTCGGCCTCGCCGAGCGCGCGCGACAAGGCGCGTGCTCGGTGCTGAAACGCCGGTTTGGCGGTGCGGCCGAATTCGATGTGCAATGCCCCGTCGCCGAGGGGCACGGCTCGCCAGTCCGGTCGGGCGTCCAGTGAGGTGGGAGGGGTCATTGCACAGGTCATCGCTTGGTGGTCAGTGCCCGCCGAGGACGCCAGGCAACCACTGTGCGAGCGACACAGAGCGATCAAGGCGAGCGTCGAGGCAAGCATGGTCTCGGCGAACGGCAGCGCGCCCTGCGTCGCAACGGACTGGGGGGCATTTTGCCGAACTCCGCGCACCACATACAAATCCCGTTCGACGGTCCACCACGGCGCGGTGCATAAGTCCGCCGGTGCCCGACTCCGCTGCGCGCCGGCGCGGGCATTCAGGCGGTTGCAGCGCGGGCTCGCCGGGCAGCGACGCTCGGGATTGCACGTTGCGCGCAGAGGCCGCTAACAGAAGGGTGCGACCGCCACCCCGAGCTGCTCGATGTGGGCGCGCACCCGCTGCGCGGTTTCCAATGCGTGCACCCCGTCGCCGTGCAGGCACAGGCTGTCGGCGGCGAGCGGCAGGGTCTCGCCGTCGATGGTTGTCACCGTGCCGGCGGTCACGATCTGCTCGACCTGGCGCAGCATCACATCGACATCCGTGTGCACGCTGCCGGCTTGGCTCCGGGGCGCGAGTTGCCCGTTGGCGGCGTAGGCGCGGTCGATGAACGCCTCCTGGCGGTAGCTCAGCGACTGCTTCTCGGCGGCGTCAATGTGGGCGCTGCCACTGATGACCAACCACACGAGCTCGCGGTCCACGCCAGCGATGGCGTCGGCCAGCGCGGCAGCCAGCGCGGGGTTCTCGGCCGACTGGTTCGAGAGAGCGCCGTGCACCTTGACATAGCGAATGCGGGTCCCGGCCAGCGCCGCCATCGCCTGCGCCGCGCCGATCTGGTAGGCCACCATGCGGGTGATATCGGCCAGCGGCAGGCTCAACGGCCGGCGGCCGAAATACGGTTTGTCGTCGTAGCCGGGGTGGGCGCCCAGCGAGACGCCGTGCTCGACCGCGAGCGCGCACACCGACGCCATGTGGTTTGCGTCGCCGGCGTGAAAACCGCAGGCCATGTTGGCGCTGCTGATCACCGACATCAAACCGGCGTCGTCGGTCAGCGGCCACGGCCCATAGCCTTCGCCGAGGTCGGCGTTGAGGTCAATGGAGGTGCCGGCCATACTCGCATTCCGTGTCGGGGGACAGCGCAGTCTATGGACAGCGGCGCATCGATGGCAAACTTGGCGGGGCCAACCAGAGGACCTTTTGCATGGTGACCAGCGCCCCACCCGATGCCGACGCGCGCCGCGGCGTGAAACCCGTCGTCTGCTACGAGACCAGCAAGCTGCCCGATCTCGACCTCGACGCGATGCAAGCCGGTCTCGCCGGCGCGCGCACCGTCGACACCGTTCGGGTGCCACCGCGCGACGCCGCCTGCTTCGAGGTGCCGGCGGGGCACTACTTCCGAATCGTGAACCCCGACGGCCACCAGGTGGGCGACCTCAATCTCTGGTCGCTGGCCAACCTCGACGAGCGCTTCTACAGTGGCAAGACCCGCCAATTGCAAGCCAGTCACATCACGGTGGGCGACCACGTGTGGAGCAATCTGCCGCACCTCAACCCGCTCGCCACCGTCGTTGCAGACTCGCTCGCCTGGTACGGCATCGACGAGTACGGTGGCAGCGTGCACGACGTCATCGGCACCCGCTGCGACCCGTACACCAACTTCCGCCTGCGCGGGGAGGATTACCACCAGTGTTGCCACAGTAACCTCACGCGCGCGCTCGCGGCCCACACCGGCCTCGCGCTCGACGCGGCGGAGCAACACGTGCACGACGTGATCAACGTGTTCATGTGCACCGGCTTCACACTCGACACCCACCAGTACTTCATGAAGGCGACGCCTGCACGGGCCGGTGACAGCATCACCTTCTTTGCTCACACAGCGTTGCTCGGTGGCCTCTCGGCGTGCCCGGGGGGCAACTGCGGCAGCAGCCACTCCGACGACGCCACACCCTGCTACCCGCTCGACGTGGAAATCCTGGCGCCGGCGCACGCGGTGGTGGCCGGCACCGACCCTCGGCTCGACGGCCGCTACGGCGGTGGCCATGGGGTGCCCGCGCGCTGAGGGCTCAGTCGCAGAGCGACGTGTGGTGCTGCAGCGCTGAAATCAGCTGGTTGGCGAATTTCATCGCGGCGATCGAGAGGGTGCGGTTGGCCAGTTGGCCGATGTACAACCGCCCGGCGGTGACGTCCGAGGGCCGCAGCAGGCGCCAGGCGAGGCCGCTCTGCACCAGCGCCTGCTTGGACAGGCTCAGCGGGATGTCGAAGGTCAGCAACTGGCCGTCCTTGACGGTGTTGAGCAGGAACTGTGCGTCCTCGGATTCGACGGCAACCGTCATCGGCAACGCGGCGCGCTGGGCGGCCCGCTCGAGCAGGGTGCGCACACCGGTCGAGCGGGCCGGCAAGGCCAACGGGTGGTTGAGGCACTCGGTCAGCCGCACCGGGCCCGAGGTCGCGGCCAGCGGATGGTGTGCCGGAAACACCGCGACGATGTCCTGGTCCAGGCTGTCGATGATCTGAAATTCCCGTCGTAGCGGGGGCTCGAAGATCAGCGCGATGTCGGCCTCAAGCGAGATCAGCTGCGCTTGCGCCGTGTCGATGTCACAGGGGTTCACCGCAAAGGATACCAACGGGTGCTGGTCGAGGTAGCGGTTGATTTGGCTCGGCAGAAAGTAGGGGATCGCCGCGCGAGTTGAGGCCACGGTGATGTGCCCGCGCCTCACCCCGCTCAAATCGGCCAGTTGCACCTTGAGCCGTTCGTAATCGGTGATCTGCTGGCGGGCGTACATCAGGAACATCTCGCCGGCCGTGTTCAGTCGGACGCCACGCGGCAAGCGTTCGAAGAGTGGTTGCCCGAGCTCGTCCTCGAGGCCGATCAGTTGCCGGTTGAGCGCGGTCGACGTGATCGACTGGGCCTCCGCTGCGGCCCGAATGGAGCCGAGGCGTGCAATCTGCTCAACGCTCTTGAGCAAGTCCAGGTTTCGCATGGCGTTATTACCGCTGCAATAAATGCATCGGTCAAGTGCAAAATTAACTGTTCTCAGCACAGCTCACCGTCGGCACACTGCGCCGCAACCGGTCCAGACAGGCCCTGCCGTGAACAACCGTCACCTCGAATTGGTCAACGTCAGCAAGCGTTTTGACGCGACACCCGCCGTCTCGGGTGTGAGCTTGACTGTGGCCGAGGGTGCGTACGTCTGCATTCTCGGGCCGTCTGGCTGTGGCAAGTCGACCCTGCTGCGAATGGTGGCGGGCCACGAAACCGTGACGGCTGGCGATATCGTGTTGGCGAACCGGAACATCACATCATTGGCGCCGGCGCAGCGCGGCACCGCCATGATGTTTCAGAGCTACGCGCTGTTCCCCCACCTCAGCGTGCGCGACAACGTCGCGTTCCCCTTGCGCATGCGGGGCGAGGTGCTCGCCGCCCGCCACCGCGAGGCCGAGTCCATGCTCGAACGGGTGCAGATGCACCCCTACGCCGACCGCTTCCCGGCACAACTGTCGGGCGGCCAGCAGCAGCGTGTTGCACTCGCGCGCGCAATGATCACCAAACCGCAGGTGTTGCTGCTCGACGAGCCGTTGTCGGCCCTCGACCCCTTCCTGCGCGTGCAGATCCGCAGTGAGCTTCGCCAGTTGCAGCGAGACCTCGGCGTGACCTTTGTGCACGTGACCCACAGCCAGGACGAGGCGCTCGCACTGGCGGACCAGGTGGTGGTCATGAACCACGGCGAGATTCAGCAATCCTCGTCGGCTTTTGATGTGTTCAACAAGCCCGACAGCGAGTTTGTTGCGCGCTTCATCGGCGGACACAACGTGCTGACTTTTGAGGATCAGCGGGTCTCGATCCGCGTCGACCGCATGGGCATCGGCCGACCCTCGCGCGACGGGTTGATGGCCACGGTCACCGACATCGAGTTCCTCGGTGCGACGGTGCTGATCACCTCGGAGCTCAACGGCAATTCGGAACCGGTGGTCGCTCAGCTCGGTGACGACCGTTTCTTTGAAGATCCTTTCGCGGTGGGCGAGCCGGTCTGTCTGACGTGGCGTGAACAGGACGCCCACGCCCTGGCCGCTTGAGCCCACTGCACCGCAACCTGAACAGACCAGAGGACAGAGTGATGACAGACGACACCAATACACCCACGTCGGCAAAGCCCAAGGGCATCACGCGCCGCGCGCTGCTCAAGGGGTCGGCTGCGGCTGCGGGTGCCGCCGTCGGTTCCGGGGCCATCACCGGTTTCCCGATGATCTGGGCACAGGACATCAAGAACGTCACGCTGCGGCAGTTCGGCACCGGTGTCTCCAACCTCAACGAGGTGGCCGCCAAGGTGAAGGAAGACCTCGGCTTCACGCTCGAGATGACGGCCCTCGATTCCGACTCGGTCACCCAGCGCGCGGCGACTCAGCCGAAGTCCTTCGACATCGCCGACATCGAGTATTGGATCTGCAAGAAGGTCTGGGGCGCCGGCAACCTGCAGGCGATGGACACCTCGAAGATCAAGAACTACGACAAGATCGTTGGCACCTTCAAGAGTGGCAAGCTGACACCCGACTCGGTCATTGCCCAGGGCACGGCGCCACACACGGTCGGCTTTGTCGAAGGACCGGATGGCAAGACCTTCGCCGATTCCGAAACCGGCTGGATGACGCTGATTCCGACGATTTACAACGCCGACACCCTCGGCATCCGGCCCGACCTGATCGGTCGCCCGATCAGCAGCTGGACGGAGCTGTTGAATCCCGAGTTCAAGGGCAAGGCCTCGATCCTCGACATCTCCTCGATCGGCATCATGGACGCCGCCATGGTCTGTGAGGCGATGGGCGAGGTCACGTACGGCGACAAGGGCAACATGACCAAGGAAGAGATCGACAAGACCATGGCGATCTTCACCGAGGCGAAAAAAGCCGGTCAGTTCCGGGCGTTCTGGAAGTCCTTTGACGAGAGCGTGAACCTCATGGCCTCGGGCGAAGTGGTGATCCAGTCGATGTGGTCGCCGGCGATCACCGCGGTGCGCTCGAAGGGCATCCCCTGCGTGTACCAGCCGCTGAAAGAAGGCTACCGGTCGTGGGGTGGTGGTCTCGGCCTGTCGGCCAACCTCTCCGGCCTCGAGCTGGACGCGGCGTACGAGTACATCAACTGGTACCTCGACGGTTGGGTCGGCGGCTTCCTGATGCGCCAGGGCTACTACTCGGCGGTGCCGGAGACCTCGAAGAACTACATGTCCGAAGACGAGTGGGGTTTCTGGTTCGAAGGCAAGGCTGCAACGGGGGACATCACCAACCCCTTTGGCGATGTGATGGAGAAGGCTGGCTCGGTCAGGGACGGCGGGTCGTTCTACGACCGGATGGGGGCTGTCGCGTGCTGGAACGCGGTCATGGATGAGAATAAATACATGGTGCGCAAGTGGAACGAGTTCATCGCCGCCTGACGCACTGATTGACGCTGTTTGTGCACGGCCCTCCCGTGGCGTCTCCCTCCTTGTGCGGGGAGGGCCGTGCCCTTTTTTTCATCCCACTCCCTATCGCACCGGCGTCCCCATTGCATGTCTGCTTCCGCCGCTAGCCGCCTGAGCGGGCTCCTGGTGCTCCCGCTGGTCGCGGTGCTCACCCTGTTTCTGGTGGTGCCGGTCTGTCTGATCGTTGTCGTGAGTTTCTGGGACTACAACGAATGGCATTTCTTTCCGGCCTTCATCGTTGACAACTACGCGTACATCTTCTCTTCGAAGGTCACTTGGGCGACCTACCTGCGAACGCTGCAATACACCGTGATCACCTGGGTGTTCTGCACCGCGATCGGTTTCACGGTCGCTTACTTCCTCGCGTTTCACGTGCGCAGTCAGACCTGGCAGATTGCGCTGTTCCTGCTGTGCACGATCCCGTTCTGGACGTCGAATATCATCCGCATGATCTCCTGGATTCCTTTCCTCGGCCGAAACGGCATCGCCAACTCGGTGCTGATCGACGTCGGGGTGATCGATGAACCGCTGGAGTGGTTGCTGTTCTCCGACTTTGCGGTGGTGCTCGCCTTTGTGCACCTCTACACGCTGTTCATGGTGGTGCCGGTCTTCAACACCATGATGCGCATCGACCACTCACTGATCGAAGCGGCCCGTGACGCCGGTGCCAGTGGGTGGCAAACGCTGGTGCACGTGATCCTGCCGCTGACCAAGCCCGGATTGATGATCGGATCGATCTTCATCGTGACCCTGGTGATGGGCGACTTCATCACCGTGCGTTTCATGTCGGGCGGGCAGAGCGCCTCTGTCGGGCGTGTCATCTCGAACGAGATCGCCTTGCTCCAGTACCCGGCTGCCGCAGCAAACGCGGTCATTCTGCTCGCCACCGTGTTGCTGATCGTGTCGGTCATGCTGCGCTACGTCGACATCCGCAAGGAACTCTAGTGCTCCATCCATCTATAAACTACGGATTCAGCGCCCCTATAGTGTGTCGCCGCAAGGCGCAGCGCGAAGGCAATGGCCGAGCCATTGTCGAGCGCTGCAACGACGCGGCGGGACACCACAGGGACGCCCGTAGGGTTAGCGTGTCAGCGCCCCTAGCCGGGCGCCCACCGACAGCGTTGCGCCTCTTGCCCATAGGGTGGCGGGTGGCTATGGGCAAGAGGCGCGCCTTGCTGTGAACGCTGACACGCCAACTGAACTCGCAGGTTATAGATGGATGGAGCACTAATGCGCCGCTCACGCTCGTTCTTCCCGCTTGCCTTTTTCTTCTGTGGCTTCGTGCTGTTCCTCTACGGGCCGGTTATCACCATCGGCATTCTGTCCTTTCAGGGGCCGCGCGGTGGCCTGACCTTTCCAATGAACGGGGCGTCGCTGCACTGGTTCTTCGACCTGTTCGAGGAGCAGGCGGTCGGGGATTTTTGGGGCGCCTTCCGTCGCTCGTTGGCGCTTGGCCTGATGGTCATGGTGACCACGGTGGTCGTGTCCGTCATGGGCGGGCTCGCGTTCCGGCAGCGGTTTCGCGGCGCGACAGTACTTTTCTACCTCGTCATCGCCAGTCTGGTGATTCCGTCGATTCTGGTCTCGCTCGGTGTCGGCCTCGTCTTCAACGTGCTCGACTGGGAAGTGCACTGGAGCACCAGCGGCTTCGGGTCTCAGCTCACCTGGACACTGCCGTTCGGCCTGCTGATCATGTTTGCGGTTTTCAATCGCTTCGACGGCGCCTACGAAGAGGCCGCGCGCGACCTTGGCGCCACCTGGTGGCAAACGCTTCGCCATGTTGTGCTGCCGTTGATTGCGCCGAGTCTGATCGGCGTGGCGCTGTTCGGTTTCACCCTGTCCTACGACGAGTTCGCACGGACCTTGTTGACCTCGGGTTCCTACAACACCTTGCCGTTGGAGATCTTCGGCATGACCACCAACGTGACAACCCCGGTGCTCTACGCACTTGGCACTGTCACGACGGTATTTTCGTTGTCGATCATCGTGGCGTTCCTGGTCGTGGCGCGCATGCAACGGCAACGGGTCGCCCGGTGCACGCAACCCCTCGAACGCGGCGGGCGCTGACATGCAGTTGGTGTTCATCAACCCGAACAGCACGGCAGCCATGACCGAGCTCATCGCGCGTGAAGCACGTGCGGTGGCACGACCCACCACCCGGGTGGTTGCGCGCAACCCGGCCGGCAGCCCGCCAGCGATCGAGGGTTCAGAGGACGGGGCCGCCGCCGTGCCGCACGTGGTGGCGGAGCTGCGCACGGCGCTCGGAGCCGGGCCGGTCGACGCGGCGGTGGTCGCCTGCTTTGATGACACCGGCTTGCCCGAGCTCCGGCAGCAGTTTGCGCTGCCGGTGTTCGGCATCGGTGAGTGCGCATTTCACCTCGCGATGCTGCGCGCGCCGCGTTTTGCCGTGGTCACCACCCTGCCGATTTCGGTGCCGGTCATCGAACAGAACCTGCTGACCTACGGTTTTGCCAGCCGGTGCGCGCGCGTCTACGCGGCGAACGTCGGTGTGCTCGAGATCGAGCGCAAGCCAGCGGTGGCATTGCGCAAACTGAGCAGCCGCCTCGAGCAGGCGCGCGACGAGGACGGGGTCGGCGCCATCGTGCTCGGCTGTGCCGGCATGGCCGACATCGCGGTGCGCCTCGAGCAGCGCTACGGGCTGCCGGTGATCGACGGCGTCAAGGCCGCGGTCGCGCTGGCGGAGTCGGTGGTGCGGCTTGCACCGGCTTCACACGGCTGACGGTAACCCGTCGAGCCGGAAGATCTTGCCGGGGTTGAGGATGTTGTCGGGATCGAGCGCCTGCTTGATTGCGGCCATCATCGGCACCGCTTCACCGAGTTCGTCGCGCAGGTAGCCCTGCTTGCCCTGGCCGATGCCGTGCTCGCCCGTGCAGGTGCCGCCCATGCGGATCGCGCGCGCCGCCAGGCGTTCGACCACACCCTTGGCGCGGGCGATCTCCTCGGTGTCCGACTCGTCGAGCAACAGCAGCACGTGGAAATTGCCGTCGCCGACGTGGCCCAGGATGGGGGCCGTGAGGCGGTTGGCATCGAGGTCCTCGCGGGTCTCGGCGATGCATTCGGCCAGCCGTGAGATCGGCACACAGGCGTCGGTCGAGTGCGCGGTGCAGCCCGGTTTCAGCGCGCGTGCGGCCCAGTAGGCGTCGTGTCGCGCCTGCCACAAGCGGTTGCGCGCCTCGAGCGAGTCGGCGGTGTCGATCTGGTTGCAACCGTGGTCGGCGGCCAATTCGCCGAACTGCGCGATCTGCTCGTCGACGGTCGCGTCGCTGCCGTGGAACTCCACCAGCAGCAACGGCGCCTCGGGCAGCGTGAGACTCGAGTAGCGGTTGCAGGCTTGCACTTGCATCGGGTCGAGCAGCTCGATACGGGCGACCGGCAGGCCGAGTTGAATGGTGTCTATCACGGTCTTGCAAGCGGCATCGATGCTCGGGAAGGTCGCGCTGCCGGACACGATCCGCTCGGGGATGCCTTGCAGTCGCAAGGTGATGGCGGTCGACAGCCCCAGGGTGCCCTCGGAGCCGACCATGAGGTGAGTCAGGTCGTAGCCGGCGGCGCTCTTCTTCGCGCGCGTGCCGGTGTGCACGATCTGACCCTGCGCGTTGACCAGCTCAAGGGCGAGAACGTTCTCTCGCATCGTGCCGTAGCGCACCGCGTTGGTGCCGCTTGCGCGGGTGGCGGTCATGCCGCCGATCGAGGCGTTGGCCCCCGGGTCGATCGGAAAGAACAGGCCGGTGTCTCGCAAGGCGATATTCAATGCCTCGCGGGTGATGCCCGGTTGCACGGTCACGTTCAGGTCGGCCGCGTTGACTTCGAGCACCTTGTCCATGCGGCTGAAGTCGATGCAGACGCCGCCCTCGGGCGCGTTCAGCTGCCCTTCCAGCGAGGTGCCGACGCCGAACGGGATGATCGGGCAGCGGTGTTCGGCGCACACGGCAACCGTGTGTTGAACGTCCTCGGCCGACTCGGCAAAGACCACCAGATCCGGCAGTTGCGGCGCAATCCAGGTGGTGGTGTGGGCGTGTTGCTCGCGCTGGGAGGTGCCCGTGCTTGCGCGCGCGCCGAAGTGGGCTGTCAGGGCAGCCACCGCTGCCGGAATGTCGCGTGTCACCTGCTGTCCTCCGGGTCGCTTCGGGGTCGGGGGAACCGCATGGTAAGCGCTGTCGCGGCGATGACCAACCCGGACGCGCGGGGGCGGCGGCGCACGGACGGGCGCCTGTCAAACCTTGCTGCGCTGGGTGGGCAGTGCGCACAATGCGCGCATCAGGGAGCACGCAATGGCCAAGAAACAGGCAGACAACATCACCATGGCCGCCGGCGGTACCTACTCGCTGGCGACGCGCGGTGCGAAGGACGTGATCGACCGGGCCACGCCCCGGGTGCTGGCGGCGGTGGGTGCGCTGGCGTTGTCGCCGACGAGCACGCGCTTTGCCATGGCAGACATGGGCTGTGCCGACGGCGGCACCTCGCTCGACATGGTCTCGGCTGTGCTCGATGCGGTGCAGCACACGGCGCCCGCTGTGCAGTCGACCGTGGTGTATGCAGACCAGCCTCACAACGACTTCAACGCCCTGGTGCACATGGCGCATGGCCTCGGCCCGTTCGACAGCTGGTCGCAGCGTCTGGCCAACGTCTGGCCACTGGTGTCGGGCTCGTCCTTCTACCTGCAGGCCGTGCCGGATGCCACGCTGGACTTCGTGTTCTCGGCCACGGCGATGCACTGGTTGTCCGAAAAGCCCTGCGACATCCAGGAGCACGTCCACATGGTGGGCGCGTCCAGCGCCGAGCTGGATGCGTTTTCAGCCCAGGCCGATACGGACTGGTCGACAATTTTGCAGCACCGGAACGCCGAACTCCGACCGGGTGGGCGCGCCGTGTTCGTGAATTTCTGCCGCGATTCGGCGGGGCACTACCTCGGCAACACCGGTGGTGTGAACATGTTCGACACCTTGCGGGACATCTGGCGGGAATTCGTCGCCGACGGTGTCATCAACGCCGAGGAGCTCGCGCGGATGACGCTGCCCCAGTACTACCGCACGGTTGACGAATTCGCCAGGCCGTTCGAATCGGGGGCCGTTCCCGGTATGCAGCTCGAGTCCATCGAGACCGCCCACGTAGCGTGCCCGTACGCGGCGCAGTTTCAACTCGACGGCGACCTCGAGACCTTCGCCGCCGGTCTGGTGGGCACGGTTCGCAGTTGGAACCAGAGCACCTTTCTCGGGGCGCTCGACGGCAGCCGGTCATGGGACGAACGGCAGGCCATTATCGAGGACTACTACGAAGCCTACCGTGTACGGGTACTCGACGACCCGACCGGTCACGGCATGGACTACGTGCACGCCTACATGACGGTGGTCAAGACGGCGTGACACGGTCGCGCCAGCTCAGTGCAACGAGCCAACGCGCCTCGGGTTGTCGCGTTGCACGGCGTGCCAGCGGGCGCGCAAGCGCGGCCCCTCGCCGGGAAAACGGGTCTGGCAGCGACGCAGCGCGGTGATGCGGTCGAGTCGGAAATGCCTGAAGTCGCTGCGCAGGTGGCACCAGGCGGCTAGCACCGTTACGTCGATGTAGTAGATCACCGCAACCGGCCGTAACCGGCGCGTGCTCGTCAGACCTTGCTCGTCGGTGTAGTCGATATCGATTTCGCACTCGTCGTCGATGGCCTCGCGCAACGCACAGGGCGAGGCGGTGGCGGGGAAGAGCGGTGACCAGGTTGAGGTGTGCAGCACTGGGTCCACGAGGGAATCGGTGCACGGCAGCTTCTGGCGCAGCCGGTCGGCGGTGCGCACGAGGCCGCAGTCGCCTGTGCGCGCGAGCAGCCGCAGCGCGAGGTCGAGCGCCTGTTGCTCCTCTGTCGTGAGCTTGACCGGGGCGAGATCGTAGCTCGGCAACAGGCGGTAGCCGACACCCGGCTCGCTGGCGATCGGCGTGCCGCTGCGCTGTAACCGCTGGATATCGCGGTACACCGTTCGCACCGAGACGCCGAGTGAGGCTGCGATGTCGCTGGCCGTGGTCGGCCCCCGGCGGCGGCGCAACAGTTGGATCAGGCTGAACAGCCGGTCCACGGTGGCCATGGCGTGTCCTCGTGGGTCTGACGTATCCACCCTACCACCCCACCCCTGCCAACACGCTGTCAGGGGTGTGTCGGCATGCTTGCTCGCTCGTCGGGCAGCGCGGGGAAGGGCGGTGAGTACAGGGGTGTCGGTGGCGTGGCTGGTTGCGTCGGCTGTGGCCTTCAGCAGTGCGGGGGTGTTCGTGCGCTTGGCGGCGCTGGACGGGCCGGACGTGGTCTGGTGGCGCAGCGCGTTCTCGGTGGTGTTGCTCGGACTCTGGCTGGGTGCCCGCGGGCAGATTGGCCAGGAAGTGCGGATGGGGTGGCCCGGCCTCGCCATCGCCGGGGTCTCCGCGCTCGGCACGGCGGCCTTCATCCCGAGTTTTCTGCACACGTCGATTGCCAACGTCGCGGTCATCTGGGCGACGGCGCCTTTTGTCGCGGGGGCGCTCGCCTGGCTCTGGTTGCGCACGCCGCCGTCCCGGTCACTGTTGCTTGGCAGTGCGCTGAGCCTGGTCGGGGCGGCGAGTGTGGTCTCGGGCTCGTTGACCACCGGCGGCCTCCTGGGTGACGCACTCGCCGCGGTCATGACGGTGTGCATGGCGGTGGTGATCTGCCTGTATCGACGCTGGCCAGCAACCCCGGTGGCCGGGCCGACCTGGCTGGCGTCGCTGTTGCTGGTGGGGGCCTTCGCGCCGGTGGCGTCGGTGACCGCGACGCCGTGGAGCGCGATTGCCGTGCTCGCGGCGTTTGCGGCGGTGTTCCTGTTCGCCTCGATCGCGTTGATGATTGGCGCGCGCGGCCTGCACCCGGCCCACACCAGTCTGCTGAGTGCACTCGAAACCCCGATCGCGCCGGCGCTGGCCTGGTGGCTACTCGCCGAAGTGCCGACCACGGCAACCGTGCTGGGCGGTGGCCTGATCGTTGTCGCCGTGATGCTCGCCTCGTGCGCCGAGCGCGGGTGACCGGACTCAGGTGTCGGCGTACGCGGTCAGCTGGTCGTGCAGGGCCGCTGGAATGCGAATACCCTCGGCCTGCGTGCGCACGCGCGCGGTGCGACGGCGGTCGCCCGGCAAGCGGGTGCCGGGTTGCTCGAGGATGGCTGCGAACAGCTGTTCCGCGTGCGCCTGGCGCGCGGCGAGGTCGCCGTTGCCGAAACGGGCCGGGTCGATGGCGAGCAGGAATTCCCCGCCGAACGGCGCGCCGGTGTTGTGCGTGTCACGCGCGGACGACTCGAAGCTGAACAGGTCCCCGATCATCGCGCCCGCCAGCAACTCGACCATCAAGGCGATTGACGCCCCCTTGTGGCCGCCGAACGGCAACTGCGCGCCGGCGAGCGCCGCGGCCGGGTCGGTGGTGGGCTTGCCGTCCGCGTCGATCGCCCAACCCGGTGGTATCGGTTTGCCGTCGCGCAGGTGCAGCTGGATCTCGCCACGGGCCGAGACGCTCGAGGCCTGATCGAACACCAGTGGCGGTTGATCGCCGCGCGGCCAGGCAAACGCCATCGGGTTGGTGCCGTAGAGCGGCTTGGTGCCGCCCGCCGGTGCGACAAAGGCGTTGGCGGCCGTGAAGGCCATTGCCACCAGGCCCTCGGTCGCGAGGGTTTCCACCTCTGGCCACAGCGCGGCGATGTTGTAGGCGTTGTTGATCGCGAGCGCGGCGATGCCTTGCGCGCGCGCGGTGTCGCGCAACGCGGGCAATCCGACTTGCAGGGCCAGTGGGCAAAAGCCGCTGGCCGCGTCCACCCGCACCAGCGCGGGCGCGGGCTGGCTCAGCACCGGTTTTGCCTTGGCGTCGGTGCCGGGGTTGGCGAGCGCGTTGACGTAGAACGGGACCCGAAACAGCCCGTGCGAGGTGCACCCGTCGCGCTCGGCTGCCGTGATCGTTGCGGCGATCGCGTCGGCCTGGGCAGTGGAAAACCCCTGGTGCTGCAGGGCCGACGTGGCGAGCGCGTGGCAGGCCTCGAGGCTGAGGTTGACCTCAGTCATCGGTGAGGCTGTGGTGCGCGAGTGCCGTCGCCTGGTCCAGCCGCGCATGGCCACGGCGAAACCCGTCAGCGAGGTCGGTTTCGCCGTCGAGTGCCAGCAGCGTGTTGGCAATCACGTGTATCGCCGCGAGCACGTCGCCGGTGTGACCGCTCTCGGAGATGGTGTGCATGTTCCGGATCGGAAAACCGATCGAGGTGGCAGCGCAGTCGACGCTGGCCAGCACACCCGCCATGCCGTCGGTGCCGGTGTCCCGGCCGGCGACGTCCATCTGGAACGGGATGCCGTGTGTCCTGGCGGTGTCCTGGATACGGCGGTTGAGTTGCTCGCTGACGATCGCCCCGGTGCTGAGCGTGAAGCCGCCGCCCATCTTGAGCGGCTGCATGTTCCGGTCACCGATGTTCGGTGCCGCGTCGAAGTCGTGGTCGACGTCGACCGCAATCAGCGCGTCCGGGCGCAGCTCACCGGCCAGTACGCGGCTGCCGAAGCGGCCGATTTCCTCGTGGCTTGCACAGGCGTAGAGGCAGCGCACGTTCTCGGTGCCGCCGGCCTCGGCGACCACCCGCGCGACTTCGGCGGTGACGAAACACCCGAGGCCGTTATCGAGGTAGGCGCCGTAGAAGGTGTCGGGTGCGAAGCCCGGCTTGATCGGCCGATCGAGCAACAGCACGTCGCCCACGCGAACACCGAGCGCCTCGACCTGCTTCTTGCGGTCGGCGCCGTGCAACTGCAACTCGAGGTAGAGCTGCGTTGGCTTGATGCCGCGCTCCCCGGTGCGGTGCGCCGCCTCGGAAAAGTGAATGGCGCCGAGCGCTTCGATCGTGCCCCCGCGAATGCGCCGGTAGCTCCCCGGGGCCTCGGGATCCTCACTGAAGAGCACGGCCTCGTGGCCGAGCAGCGTGCAGGGCAGGAAGGAGTCACTGTTGATCCAGATTTTGCCGTCCGCGCCGATTTTTCGCACCTGCAGGCGGATCTTGTCGGCGTGGCCGCAGATCATCACGCTGAACAGGTCGTCGCGGCCGGGGTGGCTGTCCCAGACCACGCCCGCGTTGCCGACAAATTGGTGCATCGCCCACCCTGCCGGCATGAACCGGTCAAACTGCGGCTGCAACACGCCGAGCGTCATCGCGCCTTCGAATCCCACGGGGCTGGGTGCGCCGATGATGTCGCGCATGAGCTCGAACTGCGCGTCGGGCATGGGTTGGGTCCAGGGCGTTTCGGTCGGCATCGGGTTTCTCCAGAACACGTGGTTGGAAGTATATGTCAGGCCGCGTGCCAACCCCGTCCGCCGTGACGGTGGGCTGCTAACATGGCGGTGTGTTCGACCACGCGAGCGTGCTCATGACCGACGGTGCAGGCCTGGTAGCGTTGCTGACCTTGGAACCGCTTGAGACCAATTTGTTTCGTGGTCAGAGCGAGGACATCGGCAGCCCCCAGGTGTTTGGCGGTCAGGTGTTGGGCCAGGCCCTCGCTGCCGCTCAGGGCACGGTGGACGACGCCTTTTGTGCGCACTCGCTGCACGCCTACTTCATTCTGCCCGGCGATTTCCACAAGCCCATCGTCTACCACGTCGACATGACCCGCGACGGAGGCAGCTTTGTCACGCGCCGTGTGCGCGCAATCCAGAACGGCCGGGACATCTTCATTCTGTCCGCCTCGTTCCAGGTCGAGCAGGCCGGCCATGACCACCAGATCGACATGCCCGATGTGCCCGGCCCGGACACCCTGAGACCGGTGGAGGATATCCTGGCCGAGTACGCCGCCGCCTGGCCCGAGGGCGCGCGCCGGCACCTGCTGCGATCACGGCCGATCGAGTTCCGCGCGAGCCACGTCAATGACCCGTTCAACCCGCAATCCGAGGCGCCCTACAGCAACATCTGGTTGCGCAGCAAGATCGATCTCGGGGACAACCATGCATTTCACCAGTGTGTGCTGGCCTACGCCTCGGATTACAATCTGCTCATGACGGCGTTGAATCCGCACGCCGAAAAAGCCAACTTGCGCAACACCAAAATCGCAAGTTTGGACCACGCGATGTGGTTCCATCGCCCCTTTCGTGCCGACCAATGGTTGCTGTACGCAATGGACAGCCCGAGCGCGTCGGGTGCGCGCGGCTTCTGTCGCGGCAGCCTGTTCGACGAGCAGGGGCGGCTGGTGGCGTCGGTGGTCCAGGAGGGGCTGCTGCGCCCGCGCTGAGTCTCGGTGCGTGCCCGAGTGTCAGAACCCTGTCACGACTTTGCCTTTTTGTGATGGATCGGCACCTAACACGGTGCTAGTCTCTTGAGCAAGTAGCACGTCAATTGTGATAGCGGAGGGTGTATGTCTAAGTTTGATGAAGTTGTGGATCAGTGCAAGGCGCAGATGGACAGCTGTGGCATCGATTGCGACGAGGCGCTGCTGAAGTCGATTTGCAAGTCGCTCGGCCCGTCGATTTACAACAAGGATTCACTGCTGGTAGCAGCCGGTGACAAGGGCGAAGTGGACAACATCAAGGACCGCCTGATCGCCAAGAAGCTCGGTGTCGACGGGTCCGCAGCCGATGCGGCCGTGGCACACGCGGTGGACAAGATCGGTTCGTCGAACCGCCAGAAGCTGCGCCCGGTGTTCTATTACCTGATCGTCAAGCACCTCGGCAAAGAAGCCGTCTACGGCTGACTGTGTCCAGGCCGGTCGGGCTGTGAGCAGCCCGACCTCCGCTGCGCTGCACGCGGCGGCGCGCGTCCCCTTGGGTTGAATCAGGCCAGCGCAGCCCGGCGGGCAGCGTATTCGGCCTCGAGCTCCGCCACGAGCTCGCCTGTCGGCCGGGTTGCCGACACCCGGCCGATACCCTGGCCGCAGCCCCAGATGTCTTTCCACGCCTTGCGGTCGGTGCCGAAATTCATGTTGCTCGGGTCGCTTTCGGGCAAGTTGTCGGGGTCGAGCCCCGCCTGCTCGATCGACGTGCGCAGGTAGTTGCCGTGCACCCCGGTAAAGAGGTTGGTGTAGACGATGTCGTCGGCAGTGCCGTCGACAACCGCGTTTTTGTACGCGTCGGTGGCGTTCGCCTCGTCGGTGGCGATGAACGGCGAGCCGATGTAGGCAAGGTCGGCGCCCATGGCCTGCGCCGCGAGCACCGCGCCGCCCGTGGCGATCGACCCCGAGAGCACCAGCGGCCCGTCGAACCAGCTTCGGATTTCCTGAACCAGCGCGAAGGGTGACAGGGTGCCGGCGTGGCCGCCCGCCCCCCAGGCCACCGCGATCAGGCCATCAGCGCCTTTCTCGACGGCCTTGCGTGCGAAGCGGTTGTTGATGATGTCATGCAACGTGATGCCGCCGTAGCTGTGCACCGCAGCGTTGATTTCTTCCCGTGCACCGAGGCTCGTGATGACGATCGGAGCCTTGTACTTTGCGACGATCTCCATGTCCGCTTCGAGGCGGCTGTTGGAGCGGTGCACGATCTGGTTGACCGCGAAGGGGGCGGCTGGGCGATCGGGGTTGGCGCGGTCGTGCGCCTCGAGCGCCTCGGTGATCTCGGCCAACCACTCGTCGAGCATGGATTGAGGCCGCGCATTGAGCGCCGGGAAGGAGCCGACGATACCGGCCTTGCATTGTTCGATGACAAGCTTCGGGTTGGAGATGATGAAAAGCGGCGATCCGATGACCGGGATGCGCAAGGTGTCGAAAACGGCGGGCAGCGTCATGGTCTGAGAGCGTGGGAGTCGGCCCGACAGTGTATCGCAGATCGGCCACGGCGCCCGCGAATTGCGCGGCGCCGGGCAGTCGGCAATTGGCTTCAGCTC
Organism: Pseudomonadota bacterium; assembly: GCA_039196715.1. Taxonomy (NCBI): domain Bacteria; kingdom Pseudomonadati; phylum Pseudomonadota; species Pseudomonadota bacterium. Next base: position 9,486 of record JBCCUP010000014.1, on the reverse strand, counting down.
GCCGTCTGATCGAGCCCCGCGATGGCGGTGTCGATGGCACGATGAACGCGTTCTGCAACGAGTTCCATGTCGGTACGCGAGGCGACGAAGGGGGGCGCGAGGAGAATGTGGTCACCCCGCTTGCCGTCGCGGGTGCCGCCCATCGGGTAGCAGATCAAGCCGGATTCGAAGGCGGTGCGCTTGATGCGGGCGGCGAGGCCCGACGTGCCTGCAAACGGGCGCTTGGTGTCGCGGTCGGCGACCAGTTCGATGCCTCGAAACAGGCCGCGGCCACGGATGTCGCCGACGTGCGGGTGCTGGCCGAGGCGCTGACACAAGACGGTGTGCAGGTGGTCGCCGAGCCCGTTGACCTCGTCGACCAGAGCCCGGTCGAGGATCTCGTTCAACACCGCGAGGCCCGCCGCGGTCGCAACCGGGTGCCCGAGGTAGGTGTGACCGTGCTGAAACGCACCGCTGCCGGCGGCGATCGCGGCGTACACGGCGTCGGTGCAGAGCGTTGCACCGATTGGCTGGTAGCCCGCGCCGAGTCCCTTTGCGATGCAGACGATATCGGCCTCGATGCCGTCGGCGGCGTGTGCAAACAGGTGACCGGTGCGCCCCATGCCACACATCACTTCGTCGAGGATCAACAGCACGCCGTGGTGGTCGCAGATCTCGCGGATGCGTTTGAAGTAGCCCGGCAGTGCCGTCACCGCGCCAAGGGTCGCACCCACGACCGGCTCGGCGACAAAGGCCATGACCCGATCGGAACCGAGCCGCACGATTTCGGTGTCGAGTTCACCTGCAACGCGTTCGACGTAGGCCTCGATCGTCTCGCCTTCGGCGCAGTCGGCGTACGCGTAGCACGGTGCGATGTGCGAAACGGGGGTCAGCAGCGGCTCGAAGGGCGCGCGCCGCCAGGCGTTGCCACCGGTGGCGAGCGCACCGAGCGTGTTGCCGTGGTAGCTCTGTCGCCGGGCGATGACGTGCTGCCGCTCCGGTTCGCCGTTCTCGATGTGGTACTGGCGTGCCAGCTTGAGCGCCGCCTCGACGGCCTCGGATCCGCCCGAAACGAAATACACGCGGTCGAGCCGGCCGGGGGCGTTGGCGATCAGCAGCTCCGCCAGTCGCTCGGTCGGCTCGCTCGAGAAGAAGCCGGTGTGGGCAAAGGCCAAGGCGTCGACCTGCGCCTTGATGGCCTCGCGCACCCGCGTGTTGCTGTGGCCGAGGCAGGAGACGGCGGCGCCGCCCGACCCGTCAAAGTAGCGCTTGCCGCTCTGATCGACGAGCCAACAGCCGTCACCGGCAGCCGCGATCGGGTAGTCGGTGTGGCAGTGGCGAGGGAAGACGTGGCTCATGCGTTGGGTTCCTGGTGGGCATCGAGAGCTCTGCGCAAGGCGGCAACCGATTCGGCGTTGTCGGTCCAGCGGTGGCCGCCACCGCGTCCCAGACTGTTTTCGAAACCGACGCGGACGTCGCCACCGGCGCGGTGGGTCGCCACCAGGCAGTCGTGCTCGCGGTCGCCGAACGCGCACACCATCCAGCGGCCGGCGCCCGGCAGCGTGCTGCGCGCTGCGACGCTGGCCGGGTCACCCTGTTCACCCGTGGTGTAGTGGCCCAGCACGTGGATCACGCTGTTCTGCTCGCCGTCGACCACGCCGCGTGACCACCACCGGGCGAGCTGCGCCGCACACGCCGGGCTGTACAGAATGTGTTGAACCTCGGTGCCCTGGTCAATACAGGCACGGTACAAGCGGTCGGCAACGCTGTCGTCCGCGGCGATCTCGCGCACCGAGACACTTGCCCAGGCCGGCGCCAGGTCGAGCAGGCAGGCGAGCTGCTCGGACGGTGAGAAGACCCCGGCCGACTCCGTGGTGATCTGCACCCGCAACGACGGCGCGCGCTCGGCCAGTGCGGCCAGGGTGTCCCGGTAGCGCCCGGTGTCGAGCGAGTGGCTACCGTCGTCCTCGCGCACGTGCACGTGCACGGCGTCGGCACCCGCTGCAGCACAGGCCGCGGCGGTGTCGGCGACCGCCTCGGCGGTGACCGGCAGTGCCGGGTGATCGGATGTCTGGCGGCGTGCGCCGTTGGGGGCAACCATGATCATGGTGTGTTGTACTCTCGCAGTCGGTGGCCGTCGGGGTCGAAGGCCGCGTGTGTCAGCACGCGGGCAGGAAAGCGTTCACCGGCGATGTCGACATCGACGCGGTCCGGGTCACCGCTGTCAGCGCGCATCAGCGCCAGCGCTATCGGTGCGTTGATGCGGTGGCCGAAGCCCGCCGAGGTCGTCTGCCCGATGATCCGATCACCGTGCACGACCGGTTCGTGGCCAATGGGCACGGCGTGGTCGTTGTCGAACACCAGCGTGCGCAGCCGCGTGGCGACAGTGCCCGCTGCTGCCACCGCCTCGGCGCCGAGGTAGCCGCCCGACGCGCGGCAGGCGAACCCCAGCCCGACCTCGGCCGGTATCGTATCGCTGTCGAGTTCGTGGCCAACGGCACAGAAGCCCTTCTCGATTCGCATGGCGGTTTGCGCAAAGAGGCCGGCCGGGGCCGCGCCCGCGTCCCGCAGGGCGCTGTAGACCGCGACGGCGTCCGCCTCGGCGCAGCTGATCTCCACGCCCGCCTCGCCCACGTAGGACAGGCGGGCCAGGGTCACGGGCCGGCCGGCAAGGGTGTCGGGTGCAAATTTGAAGTAGCCGAGTCCCGGCACGGTGGTGGCGCCGAGCTGCCGAGCGAGGGCGATGGCCTGTGGGCCGCTCAGGCTGAACAGCGCGTGCTCGTGGGTGACGTCGCGGACCTGGACATCCCTGCCCACCGCGGCGTCCCGGGCCAGCGCGACGGCCTTGCGCGTGACCTGGGTGCCGACGAGCAGGCGGTAGTGGTCTGTGGTGAGCCGATGCACCGTCAGGTCGAGTTCGATTGTGCCGCCCGCGTTCAGCATGAGGTTGTAGCTGAGCGAACCGGGCGGCCGAGTGACGGCGCCGCTGCACAGCCTCGCCACCACCTGTGCCGCGTCGGTGCCGCTGATGTCGATCTTGCCAAAGCAACTGGCGTCGAACACCGCTGCCCGAGTGTGGGCCGCGTCGACTTCGCGTGCGACCCGGGCGAACCAGTCCGGCCGAGTGAACCGCAAGCGTGGCTCTGCCTGCTTGCCGAAAAAGAGCGGCCGCTCCCAGTGCCCGGTCTGGCCGAAGTGTGCCCGGTCGGCGCGGTGGTGGTCGTGCGCCGGCAAGGTCTGGATGCCGCGTGCCGTGCGGAATTGCGTGCCGGGGTAGGCGATGTCGTAGTGCGTGCCGAGCACCTCGGGCGCGCGCGCCATCAGGTGTTCGAGCGAATCGAAGGTGGGGTCGAAGCGCCGGGCGTCGGTGTCGGCGAGGTCGTAGGCGGTGTGGCCGTTGACGATGCAGTGCGCGAGGTGCATACCTGCACCGCCTCCGCTCGCGATCCCGACCGAATTCATACCACAGCCGAGAAACAGTCCGCGCGTCTCGGCGGTCTCGCCGAGCATGAAACTGCCGTCGGGTGTGAAGCTCTCCGGCCCGTTTAGCAACAACTTGACCTCCGCGTGTTCGAGCGGGGGGAGTCGGTTGAGTGCGTTGACCATCATCGGCTCGAAGTGTTCCCAGTCCTCCTGCAGGAGCTCGAAGCCCACCTCGCCGGACAGGCGTGTCGGGTCGAGGGCACGCGCGTGTGGCTCGAAGCACCCGACCAGCAAGCCGCCGGAGTCGTCGCGGATGTACAGGTGGTTGTCGTGGTCAGACAGGGTTGGCATGTTGCCGGTGATGCCGTCGACCGGTTTGGTCAACAGGTAGAAATGCTCGCAGGCGAGCAGCGGGGCGTGGCTGTCGGCCATCCGCGCCAGCTCGCGTGACCAGAGTCCGGCGCAGAGCGCGACAGCGTCGCACCGCAGCGTGCCCCGGTCTGTCTCCAGGCCGCGAATGCGACCGCTGGTTGTGTGCACGCCGGTGACGGCGGTGTGTTCGAACACCCGTGCGCCAAGCGCCTTGGCCGCCTTCACCAGCGCGGCGCACACGTCGCTCGGTGAGACGCGCCCATCATCCGGGGACCACACCGCGCCGAGCACGTCGTCGGCCCGCATCAGTGGCCAGCGCTCGAGCGCGTCTGCTGTCGAGATTGCCTGCGCCCGCACACCGAACAGCTGCGCGAGACTCGCCTGTCGCCGGATGTGGGTGAGCCTGTCCGGTGTGGTCGCGAGCGACAGCGAGCCTTTCTGAATCCAGCCCACGCTCTGGCCGGTCTCGGCCTCGAGCTGCGCGTAGAGGTCGACCGAATACTGGATCATGCGCGTGAGGTTCTGCGAATGCCGCAGCGCGCGCACCTGGGCCGCCGAATGCCAGGTCGTGCCAGACGTCAGTTCGTTGCGTTCGACGAGCACCGCGTCGGTGACGCCGAGCTTGGCCAGGTGGTAGAGCGTCGAACACCCCATGATACCGCCGCCGACGACGACAACCGACGCGTGCGAGGGCAGCTCGATCGAAGAGGGGGTGGCCATGGCAGGGCGCCCGCAGCGGAGATGTGACGAGATGGTGGTCGGAAATCACAGATGGTTCAAGTAGGGGTTTAAATAACTTATGTTATGTCGCTCTTGTGCCGCGAGACCCCGAGAGATCCGATGGACCCGTCCCTGCGCCACCGCATTCTGTCCCGACTGCACGCGGAGCTTGGCGCGTTCACGCCGCGCCTGCGCCAGGTCGCAAGCTACATCATCGACAACCCGGTGGACTTCGGTCTCGACTCGGTTCGCCAGACCGCCAGCCGCTGCGGCGTGAGCACCTACACCCTCGTGCGCATGGCGAAGCACCTTGGTTTCGACAGTTTCGACGCGTTGCGCGAGCCGTTTCGACGGGCCTTGTCGGCCCGCGACGACGGCGGGGGTACACCGCAATGGCTGCTGGCACTGCACCGGCGAGACGCCCTCGGTGCGGTCCAGGCCGACGCGTCCGAAAACGGCCTGTCGAATGTGCGTCATGCCTTGCAGACGCTGTCGTCTGCCGAGACGGTGGCCCTGATCGACCTGCTGATGGGGGCGAGGCGGGTGTACATCACCGCGGTGCGGGCGACCTACGCGCTCGCCTACTATTTTCATTACGTCGGCCGCATGGCGTTGCCACACTTGCAACTGATCCCCAGTGGCATGAACAGCGCGGTGGACGAGCTGACTGACGCGGGCAGCGACGACGTGCTCATCGCGATGTGCTTCAACCCCTATTCACGCGAGACCGTTGAGGCGTGTCGCTTCGCACGCGAACGCGGCGTGCAACTGGTGCTGCTCTCGGACTCGTCGGTGGCGCTGGCTGAACTGGAACCCGCGCACACGCTGACGGCTGCGGTGCAGTCGACACACCACTTTGCCTGCTTCGCCGGGCCCATGGCGATGCTCGACACGCTGCTGGCGTTGCTGATGGCGCGTGGCGGCGCGCCGGCTGCGGCTCGGGCGCGCGACTACGAGGCGGTCAGGGCGGCGAGCAACGCCTACTGGCGCACCGGAAAAAACACACTTTTTTTCTGATTGGCACCTGCGCAACACGGCTGCGCTTCGGCGCCCGCGCAGGTGCAGCAGTCCGGAGATGCGAAACACCGCCGATTGCGCGCGCGCGTCCCGAAGCGGGCGGCGCGGTCCGGGTACGCCCTGCTACCATGGGTGCACTTTCACGTTCAGATGTGCGCTGCCATGGCCTCCTCCCTCTTTGCTGACCGCTGTCAAAGCCAACTGCTTTCAAGTGTGCAGCCCTCGGCGACCGTGGCGCTGACCGCGTTGGCGGCGCAACGCAAGGCGGAAGGTCAGGACATCATCGCGCTCGGTGCCGGAGAGCCTGACTTCAACACCCCGCAGCACATTCAGGACGCGGCGCTCGCCGCCATGCAAGCCGGCCACACCCGCTACACGACGGCCGACGGCATCGCCGAGCTCAAGGCGGCGATCTGCAGCAAGTTCGAGCGGGAGAACGGCCTGAGCTACGCGCCGGAAAACATCTCCGTGGGCACCGGTGGCAAGCAGGTGCTGTTCAACGCCCTGGTCGCGACGCTCAACCCGGGTGACGAGGTGATCGTGCCGTCGCCCTACTGGGTCAGCTACCCCGACATCGCGCGGCTCGGGCAGGCCACGCCTGTGATCGTGCCCGGCTCGCTTGAGCAAGGTTTCAAGATCACGGCCGCGCAACTCGCTGCCGCGATCACCGACAACACCAAGTGGTTCATCTTCAACTCGCCCTCGAACCCGAGCGGTGCGGTCTACTCGCGGGCCGAGATCGACGCGCTCGCCGAGGTGGTCCGGGCCCACCCCCATGTCGGCTGGCTCTGCGACGACATCTACGAGCACATCGTCTACGCGCCGGCCACGTTCGCAACGCCGGCGCAGGTGGCCCCGGATCTGATCGACCGCATCTTCATCGTCAACGGGGTGTCCAAGTCCTACGCCATGACCGGTTGGCGCATCGGCTACGGTGCCGGACCGGTGCACGTGATCAACGCGATGCGCAAGCTTCAGAGCCAGTCGACCACCAACCCCTGTTCGATCAGCCAGTACGCGTCGTTGGCGGCGCTTGAGGGTCCGCAGGACTACATCAGCGAATCGCGCGCGGCCTTCCTGCGCCGCCGAGATCAGGTCTGTCGCGACCTCGACGCCTGCCCGGGGCTGGTCTGCCCGGTGCCGGACGGCGCCTTTTACGTGTATGTGTCGCTCGCGGGCTGCCTCGGCAAGCGCAGCGCGGGCGGCGCCCTGATTGACAGTGACGAGGCCTTCGTCAAAGCCCTGCTCAACGAGCACGGGGTGGCGATCGTGCACGGCGCGGCCTTCGGCCTCTCGCCGTGTTTCCGCTTGTCTTACGCCGCAGCCGACGACACCCTCGTGGAAGCGTGTCGCCGCATTCGCGCGTTCTGCGATGGACTGCATGCCTATGGTTAGTGCCGCGCTGCTGCGCACGGTCTGCGCACGCCGATCACACGCTGCCGAGGCAGCAGGGCTGCGACTGCTATGAGCGTGTCGACCGAGGTGGTGATCCGGCCGGACTTCTACGTCGCTGCGACGGCGTCGGCGGACGAGTTGGACGCGCTGATGAACCAGTTGCTCGGTGCGTTGCAGCTCGGTTGACGGCGTCCGTCGGCTGTTCGGCTAGGGGGCGTCGTCCGGCAGGCCGATCACCTCGCCAAAGCGCGCGTTGTCGAAGTGCACGGTGTCCTGCACGCCGATATGGGCGTAGTGCCGGTCGAGCCACGCCGCCATGGTCTCTCGGCCGCGGTCGCGCAACATCACGAGAAAATCCCAATCCGAATCGAATTTGCTCGCCACGGACAAGTCGCAGAGGGCCGCGTCGGCGCGCACCGAATGCAGCAGCACGTTCTTGAACTGCGCCCGGTACTCGTCCTTGAGCATGTCGGCGTCCAGCAGGCGTTTGACGAAGGCGATGGCGCGCATCTCCTTCAGCAGCGAGGCGTTGAAGCTGATCTCGTTGACGCGGTTCATGATGTCGGGGGCCGTGCGCGGTGTATCGGCGCGTTCCATCGGGTTGATGTGCACGACGACGATGTCGCGGGCCTGGGTCTTGTAGAACAGCGGGAAAAGGGCGGGGTTGCCCATGTAGCCGCCGTCCCAGTAGTCCTCGCCGTCGATGGTGACCGCCTTGAACAGGTAGGGCAGGCAAGCGGACGCCATCGCGACGTCCAGCGTGATCTCGTCGGTCGGGAAGACTTTCACCTTGCCGGTGCGCACGCTGGTCGCGCTGATGAAGAGCTGGGTGCGCTGGCAGCGGCGCAGCGCTTCGAAATCGACGGTCTCGGCCAACACGTCGCGCAACGGGTTCACGTCGAAGGGGTTGAGCTGGTACGGCGACCACATGCGGGTCATCGAGTCGAACAGGAAGAACGCCACCGAGGTGTCCATGTTCCACGACAGCTGTTTTTCCCACGGCAGGCGTTTCACCGGGCTGTAGAGTTGGCCGGCGCGGTGCACGCGCCACCAGAAATCGTGCAGCGTCTCGCGGGCGCGATCCGGCCCGCCCTGCAAGTCGCCGTAGGCCAGTGCGCAGGCGTTCATGGTGCCGGCGGACGTGGCGCACAGGGCCTCGATGCCGAGGCGACCGTCTTCGAGCAGCTTGTCGAGCACACCCCAGGCAAATGCGCCGTGTGCACCGCCGCCCTGCAGGCCGAGGTTGATGACCTTGTCGTGACAGGAAGCCGGTTTGGAAGCTGACATGGGCGGTACGTGTGGCGGGCGACAACGGCGCGTGGGGCAACGGGAGTGACGAGCACAGTTCGGACCGCCTCGGGACCCGAGCGGTTCCGGCGCGCAGCATAGCAACCCCTGCCTGCGGTATGGTGCGGGGTCCGTGAAAGGCAACGCCGAGCCGGCTGCAGCCTGCGGACCCGGAGACTGTCACCGCATGAGCAGCAAACCCGACCTGGCTGCGTTGTTCGGGGCCACCGAGGCCAGCACTTTTCTCGGTTTGCCGGCGTGTGACGACCTCGATGCGCTCGACGCGTCTTCGGCGTACATCGGTGCACCGTGCGCGACGCCGTACGCTTCGGTGGGGGCGTACGCGCAGGGCGGGCCGGCCTCCCTGCGGCGGGCCATCGCCTCGCTGACCGCCAACGTCGATCGCCACAACTTCGATCTCGGTGGGCCGACCTTCCCGAGCGGCACCCGGCGGGCGGTCGACTGCGGGGACCTGCCCTGGAGCGATGTGGATTTCGCCGGCAACCGGGCCACCATCCGCGATGCGGTGTCACGGGTAGCGCGACAGGGTGTCGTGCCGATGGTCGTCGGCGGCGACGACTCGGTGCCGATCCCGATGCTCGATGCCCTGGGTGACACCGGTTCGCGTTACACGGTGCTGCAGATTGACGCCCACATCGACTGGCGCGAGAGCCACATGGGCGAGTCGCTCGGGTTGTCCTCAACCATGCGACGCGCGTCCGAGATGGCCCACATCGAGCACATCATCCAGGTCGGGGCGCGCGGTATCGGCTCGGGTCACAGCTCGGATGTCGACGACGCGCTCGCGTGGGGTGTGCGCTTTTTCACCGGCCCCGAGATCCACCGACACGGCGTGCAGCCAGCGCTGGACCGGATCGCACCGGGCGCCGAGGTCATCCTGTGCATCGACATCGACGCCCTGGACCCGTCCATCGCGCCGAACACAATCGGCCGCACGCCCGGTGGCCTGAGCTACTACCAGGTGCTCGAACTCGTCATGGGCGCGGCGACTCGGGGTCGGATTGCCGCCGTCGACGTGGTGGAGATCATGCCGGAGGTGGACATCGACGGCATTGGCGGCCTGACCGTGTCGCGGCTGGTCGCGGCCATCATGGGCGTCATCGCCCGCCAGCAGGCCGGGCTGCCGACGAACTAGCTGTGTATAGCCAGTAGGTTGTTCACATCGATACCGAGTCGGGTGATGGGTTGTTGGTAGCCGAGACTGGCGTGCGGGCGGTGCCAGTTGTAGCGGTGGAGCCAGTGAGGGAGTGCACGTGCCCGTTGGTCTGAGTT